>JALGVN010000287.1 GCA_025774645.1 bacterium | reverse complement strand
CGAGCTCGGTCCAGTTCCGTCCGGCGTCCTCGAGCGACGCGGCGAACTTGGTGCGGGCGTCATCGGCGGCGAGCTCGAGAGCCCACGCCGACTTCTCGGGGTCGAAGAACTCCGGGAGCTCGGCGACGGGCTCGGTCCCTGCGGCCGCGATCGTCAGGAGGGCGAGCGCCGCCAGAGCGAGCGCCGACGGTGTGATCCCCACGATGGCGCGGACGGACGGGCGACGCGTTCCGTGATCGTGCTCGGGCACCTACTCCTCCTCCACGTAGACCAGCCGGAATTCGCCCTCGAACGGCAGGGCCTCTCCCAGCGTCAGTGCGACCCTGGTCGTGTCGCCCGCGACGACGCGCGCGACCTTCCAGTCGCGCGACTCCCTCGTGCCGGCCGCCACGAAGTACTCGCCGTCGCCGATCGTGAGCCGGACGACGCCCGACTCGTCGGTGTCGTTCCGGGCGATGGCGCGGAGCGCACCGAAGTTCCAGAGGGAGACGGTCACGGGGATCTCTCGAGCCGGCCGCCCGTCGCTGCTCACGACGATCTCGATGGCGCCCGGTTTGAAGTAGTTGCGGGTCGAGTTGACGAGCGAGTAGCGGTCCTCCTCGCGGTAGACCTCGTCGCTCTCGGCGGGCGCTCCGACGACCGATGACATGACGAGCGCCGCTCCCTTGACGGACTCGTTGAACCACGCGTCGTCGAGCTCGTCGCGGGGTTCGCAGGCGCCGGTGTAGTGCCACTCCGAGTCGACCATGAGCTCCGTCCACGCGTGGTTGTTGTCCGAGGTCGCCCAGTACGGCGTCCACGCCTGCCGAGCGGGGATCCCGACGCTCCGCAGGGCGGCGATGTGGACGATCATCATCTCCTCGCACCGGCCGTATCCCGAGGCGAGCGTCTCGAAGACGCCCTGGTCCCTTCGCTGCGTCGGCTTGAAGCCGACGCGCTCGCCGCACCACCTGTTGACCTCGATCGCGGCCTCCTCCATGGAGGTGATGCCCTCGAGGCGCTCCGTGAGCTCGCCCATCAGGTACTCGCGCCACGGCTCGAGCGGCTCCTGCGAGATCCGCGGCGGGAGAACGTATCGCAGGTAGACCTCTTCGGGAACCTCGCCGCCCCACGGGAAGTGCTCGCGGGCCTCGCGCGTCAGCCGTGCGGTGTCGAGGAGGAACGGCCCGTCGACGCTCGCGAGGTCGGCCGCGGCCATCTCCGCGATCAGGAAGCTCACTGCCGTTCTGTCCTCCTCAGGCGCTCCCCGGAGCGCGTCGAGGAGTGAGGAGGCGTTGTCGCCCGAGCGCTCGAGCGACTCGAGGACGTCCTCGAGATACTCGGCTGGGACGTACTCGCGAAGGTCGACGCCGTCGTATGTGTGTCGGCCGCAGCCCGCGATCGCGAGGGCCGTGGCCAGGAACGTGACGAGTGCGAAAGCGCGCGCCTGCCGTTTCATGGTTGACTCTTCTCCCGCTGTCCGGGATCCCCTTCGGGTGTCCTGTCGTCGCTGAGTCCCAGCACGTCGATCATGTCGTAGAGCCCGGGTGCCTTCCCGACCACGAACCTCGCCGCGGACAGGGCGCCGCGTGCGAACGCCTCGCGCGAGAACGCCTCGTGCTCGAGTGTTATCGACTCGAGCGGCGAGATGAACCTCAGGGAGTGCTGTCCCACGATGCCCCCGGCCCGGATCGAATGGACGCCGATCTCGCCCGGTCCTCGCGCGGCTTCAAGCCCGGCACGGCCGGCGCGGACGGCGGCCGCGGCGTCGAGCCCGCGCTCCGCGGCGACGATCTCCGCGAGCCTCGCGGCGGTACCGCTCGGCGCGTCCTTCTTGTTCCGGTGGTGGGCCTCGACTATCTCGACGTCGAAGTCGTCTCCGAGAGCTCGCGCGAGCCGGCCGGCGAGCGCGAACAGGAGGTTGACGCCAAGGGTGGTGTTGGGCGCGACGACGACCGCACACCGGGTTGCGGCCTTCCGGACGGTGTCCATCTGGGTGTCAGAGAGGCCGGTCGTGCCGATCACGATGCCTTTGCCCGCGCGGCTCGCTCTCTCCGCGCAGGCCACGGCCTGCCCGGGCGCTGAGAAGTCGATCAGGACGTCGAAGCTCGCGTCCTCGAACGCGTTCAGGCTTCCACGGACCGCCACGTCCCCGCCGGCGTCGCGCGCGAGTTCGTCGAACGTCCTGCCGACGTCCTCGTGTCCGGCGATCTCGACGCCACCGGCGAGACTCATGTCGGTGATCGACGCGACCAGTCCTGCGACCATGCTGCCCATGCGGCCGCAGATACCGCTGACAATGATGCGAATCACGGGTCCCCTCCCCCGCGGGTGGACACGAAGGAACTCGCGTCTCGTGATTGTGCTGTGGATTCGATGGTGTCTCGAATAGTTACCGCCGCGGGACCGCCCGCGTCAAGGGCAAAACGGCGGTGTGGGACTAATTGAGGGAGGGCGGGGTGTCGTCGGTTCCGCTCGCGGTCGCCGCGTCGAGGGTCTGACGGACGACGCGCGTGATCTCCCGCGGACCGAACGGCTTCTGAAGGTAGGCTGCCGCGTTCTTGAGCATCTCGCTCGATTCCTTTCCCTGCGGGTAGCCGCTCATCACGACCGTGGGCATGTTGTATCCTCCGGCCACGAACTGCTCCCACATCTCGACGCCGCCCATCTCCGGCATGACCACGTCGGTCATGACGAGCGAGACGTCGCCGGAGACGTGCTCGAGCTCCTCAAGCGCCTCCCTCCCGTTCGTAACGGCGAGGACGGTGTACCCGTGCGACTCGAGGACCTCGCAGATCATCGTGCGGACGCTGTCGTCGTCCTCGACGACGAGGATCGTCTCCTGCGCCCGGGCGATGTGCGTCTCCTCCTCCGTGGCGCGATCCACTTCTTCCTCCTCGACGGGCGCGCGGACCGGGAGGAAGACGCTGAAGGTCGTTCCCTTCCCGAGTTCGCTGACGACGTCGATGAACCCGCCGTGCCTCCGCACCACACTGAACACGATCGAGAGTCCGAGGCCCGTGCCCTGCCCGGCTCCTTTCGTCGTGAAGAACGGCTCGAAGATGCGTTCCTTTGTCTCCTCGTCCATCCCCTCGCCGGTGTC
>JALGVN010000286.1 GCA_025774645.1 bacterium | reverse complement strand
CCGATTCCCCGAAGTCAGGAGCTTCTTCGACGCGGCGGTCGAGGAGGGGAGGCTCGACGAGTTCTCGGACACGTTCGTCGAGGTGAGCGAGAGGTTGGGGGTCGAGGCGGTCGAGAGTGCCGGACCGCCGTCCAAGCCGGGAGGGTTCGCCGTCGCGACGAAACCGCCGCGGGCGGTTCGAACACAGGGGGAGACGCGTGACTGACGAGAAGGTCTATTCCGGTGCGTTCTGGGAACGCATCATCGGCAACGCCATCGAGAACGGCGTGCCCGAGAAGTGGCAGACGTCGGTCTTCGACGGCGAGCAGCCGATGGCCGACAGGTTCGTCGAGGAGCTTCCCGCGGGAGCACGCGTGCTCGACTTCGGGTGCGGGCTCGGGCGGAACGCGCTGCCGCTCGCGCGATTGGGGTTCAGCGTGGTCGCGTGCGACGTCGCGGAGGCGGGGCCTCGCTTCACACGTGAGCGCGCGAAGGAGGAGGGGTTCGATGTGGCCGTCGCCGCGTGTGGTGGCGCTGCCATCGATTTCCCCGACCGGAGCGCCGATGGCATCCTCGCGTGGAGCGTTCTCGATCACATGACGCTCGCAGACGCGACGGGCATCGCCGCCGAGTTCAGGAGGATCGCGCGCCCCGGTTCGCTCCTGCTCGTTTCGATCGACGAGGACAAGAGCAAGGACCCCGAGTCCGTGGCCGAGGTGCTTCCCGACGGGACCCACCGATACACGGGCGGGAAGCGCGAGGGCATGCTCTTCAGGCCGTACACGAACGAGGAACTCCTGGGACTTTTCGAGGAAGGGTGGGAGCGCCTGGTCTTCGAGGGGAAGGACCCGACGGTCCACCGCAGGGGGCTCTTCCGGCGGGCGGAATAGCCCGAATCTGCGTCTGCCCCCTGGCATCCAATACCATGCACTTGTCACGAGCAGCGTCGGAGGCCATACTAGGGGCACGAACCACAGGAGATCGAATGCCCATCTTCGAATACAGATGCGAGGACTGCTGCACCGAGTTTGAGGAGCTTGAGTCCTTCGACGACCGCGACGTTCCGCACGAGTGCCCGTCCTGCGGTTCGAAGAACTCGGCCCGTCAGCTGTCGGTCTTCTCATCGCCGGGTGGCCCAGGGTCATCGTGTGCGGCGACCTCCTGTTCGACCTGCAAGCCTGCTCCCCGATCCACCTGAGGCGCGTAGCGACCGCCGGGTACCGGCGGGCTCTCCGGAACCAGACGAAAGGGCGGCGTCCTGAGACGCCGCCTCTTTGCGAAAAGACCCGGGGTGAACCCACCCCGGGCCTTTGTCCGGTCGCCCCGCTCAGGGCGTTCGGGCCGCCGGCGCGGCCGTCGTCGTCTCGTGCCACCCTGCTGGGCGCGGCGCCTACTCGAGCGTGATCACTACGTGCTCGTCGTCGTCATCGTCGTGGATCTCGAGGATCTTCCCGTCGAAGTCCTCCCGCGCCGCCATCTCGAGAATCTTGTCGAGGTCGAGATTGCCGAGTTCGGGAATGCCGGGAACGCCACCCGCGGAGGCGCCGCTCATCCGCGACGCTGACTCGCGAGCCATCTCCTGGGCCTCCTCCATCGCTTCCTGAGCTTCCTCCATCGCTTCCTCGACTTCCTCGAGAGCATCCTCAAGAGCCTCGTTCACCACCGACTCGATGTCGACGTTTGTGTCGGTGCCGAACTTCGCCTCGAACCTGGCTCTCATCCTCTCACCTTTGGACTCGAATTTCTGCCGCAGCATCTCGGCCTTCGCGCGCGTCCTCTCTGCTCGGTGCCGGGCCCTCTCAGCGTCCCTCGCGGCTCTCCGGTGGTGCTTCCCCCCACCGATATGAGGAGCGAGCTTGAACCCGAACTTGAGGAGGGAGAGGGGGATCTTGACGTCGACGTTCCTGTCGCCGTCCTTGTCGACCCTCACGTGCAGCCACCTCTTCCTGAGCTCGCGCTCGCTCGGCCGCGACTCGGTCTTCTCGAGAGCCTCGATGAGCTTGACGGCGTCGGTCGCGGAGACCTTGCCGTCCTCGACCATCTTCAGAATGCGCAGCTTCTCTTCGTCCATGAAATGCCTCCTTGCGTCTTCGGCGCCGAGCCCCGGTGCGAACGGGCGTGGGGGCTCGGGCGGTGTGATGTGTCTTGCGGGTCTCGGTGGCCGGGGAGCCCTCGGTGGTCTGGGCGCCCGGGGCGGTTGCGGCGAGCTCGGCCGCAGCGATGCGTGCGCTCGAACCCGGGGATTGGCCGTCGCCGTGCGAGCAGGAACGGCGTCCGCCGGCCAGATGTCCATCGTCGGGCAGACCGCGCTGCTAAGCGGTCGCCTCATCCAGTTTCCGTACGAACTCGTCTGCATTGATCTCTCCCGATTCGAGCTTCGCGAGAAGCTCCTCTTTCACAGTCTCAGAGACCTCGGGCGCCGGCGTGAAGCCGAGCGTCCGGACGACGTCATCGAGCCTGGCCCGCACGGTGGGGTACGAGATCCCCAGCTCGCGCTCGATCTCCTTCAGGTTGCCGCGAGACTTGAGGAAGATCTTGATGAGCTCCGTCTGCTCCTTCGAGAGGATGCAGAAGGGGCAGGTCTCAAAGCGGCCCCGGATCGTGATGTCGCAGGCGGGGCACTCGAGCTCCCGGATCACCATCTCACCCCCGCAGGTCGGGCAGGTTCCTGGGTGCCTGTGCAGCATCTTCACCTCCTTGTGGACCTCACATCAGCATTGTTAAGCATCACATTGATGATTATAAAGACACACCTCAATAATATCAAGTTGAATCTTGATTTTGACGATGTTTATGTAGGTGGACTTGCCAGATTTGGTGCTAGCGGCGTTTCGGGGTGTCCCAGGGCCTCAGAACGTCCCTCCAGCGTCGGTTCTCCTCGGGCTCGTGGGCCTCCGGGGAGTCCGGGAAGTAGCGCTTAAGGAGCTCTCTGTGCCCGGTCGAGAAGAGGACGGCGAGGACGCTTCCGAGGACGAGGACGAGCCCGGCGCCCGTGAGGGTGCAGATGACCGCGACCATAGTGGCCTGGACGGCGATCCCGACGGTGTACCCCACGTTGTCGAGCACGAGGAGGCCGGACTTTCTGAGGAGGGTCTTGAGGTCCCGGTCGCCCGTT
>JALGVN010000285.1 GCA_025774645.1 bacterium | reverse complement strand
ACGAGTACCTCCAGAAGTGCGCGCTCGAGATCGTGGACGGGCTCTTGATTCACCCGCTCATGGGCGCGACGAAGGCCGGCGACACGCCGGGCGACGTCCGCATGAAGTGCTACGAGGTCCTCCTCGAGAACTACTACCCGAAGGCGAGGACGGCCGTCACGATCTTCCCGGCGGCCATGCGCTACGCCGGCCCCCGGGAGGCGATCTTCCACGCCCTCGTGAGGAAGAACTACGGCTGCACGCACTTCATCGTCGGCCGCGACCACGCAGGCGTCGGGAGCTACTACGGCACCTACGACGCACAGCTCATCTTTCACGAGTTCGACCGGGACTCGATCGACATATCGCCCCTCTTCTTCGAGCACGCGTTCTTCTGCAAGCGCTGCGGCAACATGGCGTCGCAGAAGAGCTGCCCGCACGGGAACGAAGACCACGTCTTCCTGTCGGGCACGAAGGTGCGCGAGATGCTCGTAAGAGGAGAGTCGCCGCCCCCCGAGTTCACGCGCCCTGAGGTCGCCGAAGTTCTCATGGCGGCCTGCAAGGTGGAGGAGGGGTAACAGATGAACGACAGGAAGCTCCTGGTCCTGGGGCTCGACTGCGCGACGCCCCAGCTCGTCTTCGACGAGTGGAAGGACGACCTCCCGACGATTCGCGAGATCATGGACAAGGGGACCCACCGGCCTCTCTTCTCCACGATCCCGCCGATCACGGTCCCGGCCTGGATGGCGATGATGACGTCCAAGGACGGCGGCCAGCTCGGCATGTACGGGTTCAGGAACCGGAAGGACTACAGCTACGACGCGCTCTACACGGTGAACGCGAACAACGTCCAGCACAAGACGCTCTGGAACCACCTCTCGCGTGCGAGGAAGTCGTCGCTCGTGTTCGGGGTGCCGCTGACGTATCCGCCGAAGCCCCTGAACGGGATGATGGTCTGTTCGTTCCTGACCCCCGACAAGAGCGCGCAGTTCACGTTCCCCGACGAGGTCAAGGCCGAGCTCGACGAGGTCGCGGACGGCGACTACATCATCGACGTCAAGAACTTCCGGACCGACGACAAGGACTGGCTCCTCAAGCAGATCTACACGATGACCGAGCGGCGCTGGAAGGCGTTCCGTCACTTCTATAGAAAGGACGACTACGACTACGCGATGCTCGTCGAGATGGGGATCGACAGGATTCATCACGGGTTCTGGCGGTACATGGACAAGTCCCACCGTCTCTACGAGGCCGGGAACCAGTACGAGCACGCGATCCACGACTACTACGTCTACCTCGACGGCGAGATCGCGAAGACGCTCGAGCTCATCGACGACGACACCGAGGTCATGATCGTATCCGACCACGGGGCGAAGACGATGGTGGGCGCGATCTGCATCAACGAGTGGCTGCTGGCTGAAGACTACCTCACGCTCAAGGAGCAGCCGTCTGAGCCCACGAAGCTCACGTCGGACATGATCGACTGGTCGCAGGCGAAGGCGTGGGGCGAGGGCGGCTACTACTCCCGCATCTTCATGAACGTCCAGGGGCGTGAGCCTGCCGGCATCATTCCTCAGGATCAGTACCGCGTGGTGCGCGAGGAGCTTGCCGAGAAGCTCCGCCACATCAGGGACGAGAAGGGTGGTGAGATCGGGACGGTCGTCTACCACCCCGAGTTCGTCTACGAGGAGATCGTGAACATCCCGCCCGATCTCATCGTGCATCTGGGCTCGCTCGACTGGCGGTCGGCAGGCTCAGTAGGGACGGGGACGATCCACCTGTTCGAGAACGATACGGGGCCGGACGATGCGAACCATGCGCTCGAGGGGATCTTCATCATGTCGATGGAGCTCCGTGAGCCCGTGGCGCACAAGTCCCCGTACTCGATCTTCGACATCGCGCCGACGGTCCTCGACTACTTCGGGATCGACGTGCCGCGCGACATGATCGGGGAGTCGCTTCTGTCGGACGGGCAGTGGCTTCTCAGGCAGCCGCGCGAGCTCGCGGAGGGCCTGAGGGAGATAACGCTCGATAGAGGGAAGAGAGCATACGAGCACGATCTTGATCTTGCGAGGAGGAGGGCCGAATGAAGAAGGGGTTCACGCTCTGGTTCACAGGCATGTCGGGTTCGGGGAAGAGCACGCTCGCGGAGGCGGTCCAGGGCATCCTGCTCGAGCGCGGGATGAACGTCGAGATCCTGGACGGCGACATCATCCGGACGAACCTGTCGAAGGGGCTCGGGTTCTCGGCGGAGGACCGGGACATCAACATCCGCCGGGTGGGGTTCGTCTGTAACCTCCTGACGCGGAACGGCGTGGCCGCGATCGCCGCGTGCATCTCGCCGTACGCCGCGATCCGCCGCGAGAACCGCGAGATGATCGGGCGGTTCGTCGAGGTCTACTGCAAGGCCCCGATCGAGAAGCTCATCGAGCGCGATCCCAAGGGGCTCTACAAGAAGGCCCTGGCGGGGGAGATCAAGGGGTTCACCGGGATCGACGACCCGTACGAGGAGCCCGAGAAGGCCGAGATCGTCGTCTGCACGGCCGAGGAGACGATCGAGGAGAGCGTGAACAAGATCATCCACACGCTCGAGCTGATGGGACACGTCCCGGCGAGCGAGACCGAGCTTGAGTACTCCGAGGCGGAAGAGGAAGAGATCAAGAAGAGGCTCGCTGACCTCGGGTACATCTAGAAGACAACGGCGCCCGGCGCGGGCTGCCCGCCTGCTCAGACACACGCCGCTTTCGCGGCTCAACTCGCAGGTCGGACAGCACCCCGCCGGGCGCCTTCTATTCGAGCGGCCCGGGTCAGCGGGGGGCTTCTACGTGAACGGGCGCGTCTCTCGGGGAAGAGGCGGGCCCGTTGTCTATTTGGGCCCGGACAGGGAACGATATATGCATTCCCATTTTGGGAACAAACAACTTGACTGGTGGGTTGGGTCGCGCTAGACTGATGAGTGGCATGCAGATCATCCGGACGACGCGACTCCAGCCTTACATCACGAAGTACGCCGACGCTCGCCTGCCACTGCGAACGTGGCTCGCGGTGGTCGGCCAAGCGGAGTGGCGAACGCCTCACGATGTGAGGGAGACGTTCCCTCAGGTGAGCTTCCTCGG
>JALGVN010000060.1 GCA_025774645.1 bacterium | reverse complement strand
GATGTCGTTCGCGCCCGAGGCCACGTCGAAGTAGGCCTGCCGGAAGGCGGCGCCTCCCGAGGCGCACGCGCTCTCGACGCGGAGCGCCGGGATCGGCGCCACGCCGAGGTAGTCGGCGAGGAGCGACCCCAGATGCTCCTGGCCGATGAAGAGGCCGCTCGACATGCACCCCACGTACATCGAGTCGATGCCGTCGACGCCCGCGTCGTCGATCGCGAGCAACGCCGACTCCGTGAAGATGTCGCGCAGCGACTTCTCCCAGAGCTCGCCCCACTTCTGCATCCCCACACCAATGACTGCCACGTCCCTCATGTGATGTCTCCTGTCGGTTCGGTTCGGTGCCTGCCGGTGTCCGCGCGCGGCCGGTGTGCGCCGGTCGCCGTGCGCCGGTCGCCGTGCGCCGATTACTCGCCCATGCGGATCTTTCGGCGGTACTTCGCGTAGGTGCCGTACTCGATGTACTTCTTCTTGTCGAGCATCTCCCGCGTTTTCGGGGCGACGTTCCGCACCTCGTCGATCCTGTCGGTCACCTCGAAGACGAACCCGTCGCTCCCCGCGCCCGATCCGTAGGAGCACATGAGGATCATGTCGCCGGGCTTCGCGACGTCGAGCGTCGCGGTGAGCCCCATCGGCGAACTGCCGGAGTAGGTGTTCCCCAGAGTCGGCGCGAGCCATCCCGGCTCGATCTGCTCCTTCGTGAACCCGAGCATCTTGCCGACGCGCTGCGGGAACTTCCCGTTGGGCTGGTGGAAGACCACATACGCAAAGTCCTTGGGCTCCATGTTGACCTTGGCCAGGATGCCCTTGGCGCACGCGATGATGTGCTTGAAGTACGCCGGCTCGCCGGTGAACCGACCGGCGTGCCGCGGGTAGTGCATGTAGCTCCTGCGCCAGAAGTCGGGCGTGTCGGTCATGAACGCGTACGTCTCGATCACCTTCGCGACGCCGGGATCGCGACCGATGATGAACGACGCCGCACCGGCCGCCGCCGAGTACTCGAGCGCGTCGCTCGGCGCGCCCTGGGACGTGTCGGCGCCGACCGCGAGCCCGTACTCGATGCTCCCCGAGTCGGCGAGCCCCATGCAGACGAACATCGCCTCCGACCCCGCCTTGCAGGCGAACTCGAAGTCGGCGCAGTGGACCTCCGGCGTCGCGCCGATCGCGTCTGCGAGCACCGTGCCCGACGGCTTGACCGCGTAGGGGTGCGACTCCGACCCGACGTAGACGGCCCCGATCTTCACGGGGTCGATCCCGGCCCGGGTGAGCGCGTGCTTCGTCGCCTCGACCGACATCGTGATGACGTCCTGGTCCGGCGACGGAACCGACTTCTCCTGCAGCATCAGCCCGCGCTTGTAGCTGGGCGCGTCGGCTCCCCAGACCTTGGCGATCTCCTCCACCTTGATCCTGTTCCTGGGAACGTAGGCGCCGTATCCGATGATTCCCGCCATGAAAACCTCTCTTCCTCCCTGCTGGACCGCGCCGGCCAGGCCGGCGGCTGAACTAGCACATGATGTTGCGAACGAGCCGTATCCTCCCGACCCGCCACGCCGCGTTCGCCACCGCGATGTGGTACGGGGTCGTGTTCTGCTTCTTCGCGACCGTGATGATCTCGGCCATGACGTCGTAGACGCGGCGCGCCTCCTCGAGAACTCGCTCCCTCGGAGCGTCCTGGAGGTGCGGCTCGGTCTGGTAGAGCTCGGCGCCCGCGATGACGAAGTCCGGCGCGTAGAGGACGCCGCGCTCCTTGAGCATGTCCGCGTGACCGGATTCCTCGAGGATGTCGGAGGCGCAGCCCGCGATGATCTTGCACTGGAGTCCTGGGATCGTCTCGTCGTTCAGGACCCGCCCGACCGCGCACGGCGAGAGAACGTCGCACGGGAGCGACAGTATCTCGTCAGGGCGCACGATCACCGCGTCGGGGTGCCGGTCCTGCACGACCTTGAGCCGGTCGTACATGATGTCGGTGACGGAGATCGCGGCGCCTTCCTCGGCGAGCCTGTCGATGAGGAACGAGCCGACCTTGCCCGCGCCCTGGACGGCGACGTGGAGTCCCTTCAGGTTCGCCGTGCCCTTGAGCTCGCGCACGCACGCCTTCATCCCCCAGAGGACTCCCATGCCCGTGATCTCGTGGCTCCCTTCCATCGGAACGACGCTCGACGTCTCGCGGCGCACGTGCAGGAAGTCGCGGTCGGACGTCCCGAACGCGGGGTACGTGACGAAGAGCCCCTTCAGCCCCTCGACGAACCTCCCGAACGCGCGGTAGTACGCCTCGTCGGTCTCCTGCCCCTCGTCCGTCATGAGCACGGCCTTCCCGCCACCCATGTCGCTCTCGAACGAAGCGCTCTGGTAGGTCATGTTCTCGGAGAGCCTGAGCGCGTCGACGATCGCCTCCTCCTCGGAGCCGTACTGCATGAGCCTCGTGCCGCCGACCGAGGTGCCGAGCGTCGTGTCGTGGATCGCGATGATCGCCCGGAGACCGGTCGGCCGGTTGGAGCAGAAGATCAGCTGCTCGTGCTTGCGCTTCTTCATGCGGTCGAAGATGTTCATTCTCTCTCGAACTCCTTCTTGTCGCAGAGCTCGATCATCGCACCGAACGTGCTCTTCGGGTGCAGGAACGAGATGCGTCCGCCTTCGATCCCCGGCTTGGGTTCCGTGTCGATCACGCGTAACCCTGCCTCGGCCGTCGCCGCGAGAGCCTCGTCGAGATCCTCGACTTCGAACGCGACGTGGTGGAACCCCGGGCCTCGCCTCTCGAGGAAGTCCGCGAGAGGTCCCGGGCCGAGCGGCTGGATGACCTCGACCATCACGTCGGCCGAGCGGAGGAACGCTGCCTTCACGCCGTGTAGCTCCGACTCTTCGACCTTGACGACCTCGAGGCCGATGTGCCCGACGTAGAATTCGAGGGCCTCGTCGAGGTCCTCGACGACGAACGAGAGGTGGTCGATCTTCTTCGCCTTCGCGGGACCCGTCACCACGCTCCTCCCGTCGGGCGGTACCTTCCGAAAACGCTCTCGACGGCCGCCGACATCTCTCCGAGGGTCGCGCGTCTCCTCGCGCAGTCGACGATCGCGGGCATGGTCGGTACTCCACCGCGCGCGTCGGACGCGAGCTTCGCGAGCGCCTCCTCGACCGCGGCGCGGTCGCGCCCGGAGCGGAGCGTCGCGAGGGCGGCCACCTTCTCTTCCCGGAGGCTCGGATCGACGCTCAGCGTCTCCATCGCCGCCGCGTCCTCGATCTCGTAGCGGTTGACGCCGACGACGACGCGCTCGCCCCTCTCGATCTCGCGCTGCTGGCTGTACGCGCTCTTCGCGATCGACTTCTGATAGTACCCCTTCTCGATCGCCGCGGTCGCTCCGCCCATCCCGTCGATCGTCGCGAGCTCCGCCTCTACCTCGCGTTCGATCCCCGCGGTGAGCGACTCGACGTAGTACGAGCCGCCGAGGGGATCGACCACGTTCGTGACGCCGCTCTCCTCGGCGAGAACCTGCTGCGTGCGGAGCGCGATCCTGGCGCTCTCCTCGGTCGGGAGCGCGAGCGCCTCGTCCCGCGAGTTCGTGTGGAGCGACTGCGTACCGCCGAGCACGGCCGCGAGCGCCTGAATGGCGACGCGGACGACGTTGACCTCAGGCTGCTGCGCGGTCAGGCTGCAGCCGGCCGTCTGCGTGTGAAACCTGAGCATCTGCGCGCGCGACGAATCGACCCCGAAGCGCTCCCTCACGATGCGCGCCCACATCCGACGGGCTGCGCGCATCTTCGCGACCTCCTCGAAGAGATCATTGTGCGCGTCGAAGAAGAACGAGAGTCTGCTCGCGAACGTCTCGAGGTCGACGCCCCGTTCCCGCGCGGCCTCCATGTACGCGACCGCGTCGGCGAGCGTGAACGCCAGCTCCTGGACGGCGGTCGAGCCGGCCTCGCGGATGTGGTAGCCCGAGACCGACATCGTGTTCCACTTCGGGACCTCGTCTGCGCAGAACGCGCAGAGGTCCATCGCGAACCCGACGGACTCGCGGGGCGGATAGGCGTACGTCCCGCGGGCCGCGTACTCCTTCAGGATGTCGTTCTGAACCGTCCCGCGGAGATCGGCGAACGCGGCGCCCGACTCCTCGGCGGCGACGAGGTACATCCCCATGACGAAGGGGGCCGTCGCGTTGATCGTCATCGAAGTGCTGACGCCGTCCAGAGGAATGCCGTCGAAGAGCGTCTTCATGTCCTCGACCGAGCAGATCGAGACCCCGACGCGCCCCACCTCGCCCTCGGCCATCGCCTGGTCGGCGTCGTAGCCCATCTGGGTCGGGAGGTCGAAGGCGACGGACAGTCCGGTCTGGCCCTGATCGAGGAGATAGCGGAACCGCCGGTTCGTCTCGGCGGCCGTGCCGAACCCGGCGTACTGCCGCATCGTCCAGAGCCGTCCGCGATACATCGTCGGGTGGACGCCGCGCGTGAACGGGTACTCCCCGGGAAACCCGAGGTCGTCCGCGAGCGTGTCGGGCGTGTCGGCTTCCGTGTAGAGGCGACCGACCTCGACGCCCGACTGCGTCGGGAACGCGTCCTTCCGCTCGGGGAACCGCTCGAGGGTCTTCCTGAGCGTCGTCTCCTCCCAGCGCTTGCGATCTCCGCTTCCCACGACCGCGTCGCCCTCCTCGTGCGTGCGCTTCACTCGATGACGATGAGCTCTTCACCCTGCGTGACGCCCTGCCCCATCTCAACCTTAATCGCCTTGACCACGCCCGCGGCGGAGCACTTGAGCTCGTTCTCCATCTTCATTGCCTCGAGCGTCACGACGCCCTGGCCGGGCTCGACCTCGTCCCCCACCTGGACGGCGATGCCGACGACGATGCCGGGCATCGGGGCATTCATGATCTCGCCCTTGAGCTCCTTCTCGCCGCCCCCCGCCGCCACGAGCTTGAGCGCGCGCTCGTCCATCACGCGCGCGTCGTAGGCCGAACCTTCGAGCACGACCTGGTAGATCCTGTCCTTCCTGTGAACCGACACCTCGAACGACTTGTCGCCCAGGATGAGGGAGTAGACCGGCGATCGGCCGATCCTGACGAGGTCGGCGGGCTTCGTCTCGTCGCCCATCCTGACCTTCGTGCCCCCGTCGGTCTCCTCGACCTCGAGCTCGAACTTCTCGTCGGCGATCTCGACCTGGTACTTCACGCGCTCCTCCGTGGTGTCGTTTCGTCGGTGCTCTCGCCCGTCGGTGCTGTCGTCTCGTCGGCTACTTCAGGTGGAGCTGCCAGCCGCCCCACGTGCGACTCTCGGGCGACTGCCGCCAGCCTCCGCGTGTCGCCCCGGCGTCCGCCACGGCCAGGGGCTTCGCTTCCTCGCGCTCGGACTCCCGCACGAGGGCGGCCGCGATCGCCGCGACCTCGGGAAGGGGCATCTCCCGTCCCGCGTACATCGGAAAGAAGACCTCGTCGACGTACGACGTGTCGAACTCGCCGGTGCGGAACGCCTCGCTCTCCATGACGGCCTTGTGGAACGGGATCGTCGTCTTGATCCCCTCGATGTTGTACTCGGAGAGCGCGCGCTTCATCCGCTCGATCGCCTGCTCGCGCGTGGGCGCCCACGTGAGGAGCTTCGACACGAGCGGGTCGTAGTAGATCGGAACCTCGAACCCCGCGTGGATGCCGCTCTCGACGCGCACGCCGGGACCGGCCGGCTCCCTGAGGCGCTCGATGAGGCCGGTCGACGGATAGAAGTTGTTCTCGGGGTCCTCCGCGCAGATCCGGCACTCGATCGCCGAACCCCGGTGGAAGACGTCGAGCTGGCCGAACGAGAGCTCCTCCCCCGCGGCCACACGAAGCTGCTCGCGCACGAGGTCGATCCCCGTCACGAGCTCGGTCACCGGGTGCTCGACCTGGAGCCTCGCGTTCACCTCGAGGAAGTAGAACTCCCTGTTCCCGTCGAGCAGGAACTCGATCGTGCCGGCGTTGACGTACCCCGACGCCTTCGCGGCCTTGACCGCGGCCTCCCCCATCTTCGCGCGGAGGCTCTTCGTGAGCGCCGTCGACGGCGACTCCTCGACGAGCTTCTGGTGGCGCCGCTGGATCGAGCACTCGCGCTCGCCCAGGTGGACGACGTTGCCGTGGGCGTCGGCGATGATCTGGAACTCGACGTGGCGCGGGTTCTCGATGAGCTTCTCGAGGTAGATCCTGTCGTCGGCGAAGGCCGAGCCCGCCTCGGACCGCGCCGCTTTCGCCGCGGCCGCGAGCTCGTCCTTCGAGTGGATGGCGCGCATTCCCTTGCCGCCGCCCCCGGCGGCGGCCTTGAGCATGACGGGGAACCCGATGCGGTCGGCCTCGGCCTCTATCTCGTCGTCGCTCGAGAGCGGACGGTCGCCGCCCGGCACGACCGGGATCCCGGCCGCGACCATCGTCTTCCTCGCCTGCATCTTGTCGCCAACGAGCGCGATGGTCTCGCTCGACGGGCCGATGAAGACCAGCCCTGCGTCCTCGCACGCACGGGCGAACCCCGCGTTCTCCGCGAGGAACCCGTACCCGGGGTGGATGGCCTCGGCGCCGATCCTACCAGCCAGGTCGACGATGCGGTCGATCTTGAGGTAGCTCTCGCCGGGCGCCGGCGGACCGATCAGGTACGCCTCGTCTGCCTGCCGCACGTGCCGCGACGACCGGTCGGCCTCGGAGTAGATGGCGACCGACGCGATGCCGAGCTCCCGGAGGGCTCGGAGGATCCTGATGGCGATCTCGCCGCGGTTGGCTACCAGCACCTTCTCGAACATGATGTCGTTCCCGTTCCTCTCGGGCGAGGAGTCGCGCCCCTGGTTCGAATCAGAGCGGTATGTTCCCGTGCTTCCTCGGCGGGTTCGAGTCGCGCTTGTTCGCGAGCATCCGGAGCGCGTCGATGATGACCGGTCTCGTGTCCCTCGGCAGGATCACGCGGTCGAGGTACCCGGCCGACGCCGCGATGTACGGACTCGAGAACTTCTCCTTGAAGTCGTCCACGAGCTCCTTCCGGAGAGCCGTCGGGTCGTCCGCGTCCGCGAGCTCGCGCCGGAAGAGCACGTTCACCGCGCCTTCGGCCCCCATGACCGCGATCTCCGCCGTCGGCCACGCGAGGTTCACGTCGCCGCGGATGTGCTTGCTGCTCATGACGACGTAGGCGCCGCCGTAGGCCTTCCTCGTGATGATCGTGATCTTCGGAACGGTCGCCTCGCAATACGCGTAGAGGAGCTTCGCGCCGTGCTTGATGATGCCGCCGAACTCCTGCGCCGTCCCGGGCAGGAACCCCGGCACGTCGGTGAACGTGACGAGCGGGACGTTGAACGCGTCGCAGAACCTGACGAACCTCGCCCCCTTGACCGACGAGTCGATGTCGAGGACTCCCGCCAGGAACGCGGGCTGGTTCGCGATGATGCCGACCGGCTGCCCGTCGAACCGCGCGAACCCGACGACCATGTTCCGAGCGAAGTCCGCGTGGACCTCGAGGAAGTCCCCGTCGTCGACAACGCGCGTGATGATCTCTTTGATGTCGTACGGCTTGTTTGGATTGTCGGGAACGATCTCGTCGAGCTCAGGGTCCCGGCGCTCCGGATCGTCGGTCGGCTGGCTCCTCGGCGGGTCCTCCGCGTTGTTCGACGGGAGGAACGAGAGGAGCTTCCGGATCCTCGACAGACACGCGGCCTCGCTGTCGGAGTTGAAGTGCGCGACCCCGCTCTTCGTGTTGTGGACCGCGGCACCCCCGAGATCCTCGTGCGTGACCTCCTCGTGCATGACGGTCTTGATGACGTCGGGGCCCGTGAGGAACATGTAACTCGTCTTGTCGACCATGAACACGAAGTCGGTGATGGCAGGCGAGTAGACGGCCCCGCCGGCGCACGGCCCCATGATCGCGGAGATCTGCGGGACGACGCCCGAGGCGAGCACGTTCCGGAGGAAGAACTCGGCGTACCCCGCGAGGCTCCAGACGCCTTCCTGGATGCGCGCGCCGCCGGAGTCGTTCAGGCCCACGACCGGCGCGCCGTTCTTCATCGCGAGGTCCATGATCTTGCAGATCTTCTCGCCGTGCGCTTTCGAAAGCGAGCCGCCGAAGACCGTGAAGTCCTGCGCGAAGACGTAGGTGAGCCGCCCGTCGACCGTCCCGTACCCGGTCACCACGCCGTCGCCCGGTATGAGCTTCTTGTCCATCTCGAAGTCGGTGCACCGGTGGGTCACGAACGGGTCGAGCTCGCGGAAGCTGCCCTCGTCGAGGAGGAGGTCGAGCCTCTCCCTGGCGGTGAGCTTCCCGGCCGCGTGCTGGCGCTCGATGCGCGCCTCGCCGCCTCCGAGCCGCGTCTCCTTCGTTCGCTCCTCGAGTTCCCTGAATCTCTCTTCCCTGGACATCCTTCGTGGCCCCTTCCCGATTGGGGAACTGCGCGTCGGTCCGGCGTGCCGGTCGATCAGCCCGCGTCGAGGTCCGCGTCGAGATCCTCGAACGCGAACCTGCCCCTCTCGTCCCGCACGATGCGGCCGACGTTCCCGTCCACGTCGTGGTCGAGGATGACGAGCCAGCCGTTCTCGGCGGCGTCCGCGAGGACCTTCTGCTTCTGCTCGATGACCTCGAGCGGGAACGTGTCGACGCCCGCGACGTACGGCACGCGGACGTGGTGTCTGCTCGGAATGAGGTCGGCCGGGTAGATCGCCGTGCGCCCGCCGTCCTCGACGACGACCATGAGGTGCCCTGCGGTGTGGCCCCCGGTGCGCACGACCGAGACGCCGTCGCCGAGATCGTGCCGGTCGCCGACGAGGTCGAGCTGCCCGGCCTCCTCGACGGGAACGAAGTCGTCGCGGCGATAGGCCGCGAAGCTCCGCGGGTCGGGGTCGAGCGCGTCCTTCCACTCGCGTTCGTTCACGATGTAGCGCGCGTTCGGGAACGCGGGCACGAGCCCTTCGTCGGAGTCCTCCGTCGCGCCGGCGGCGTGGTCGGCGTGGAGGTGCGTGAGGACGACCGTGTCGATGTCGCCGGGCGTGAGGTCCATCCGCTGAAGCGCCGTCTCGACGTTCCGCTCGGGGACGAATGCGAAGATCCTGAGGTCCTTCTTCGTGTGCCGGCTCCCGAACCCGACGTCGACCAGGGTCGTGCGGTCGCCGGTCTCGATGAGGAGCGGCGAGATCGACAGCCGGATGCGGTTCTGGTCGTCGACGGGGACGAGCGACTCCCAGATGACCTTCGGGACGGCGCCGAACATGGCGCCCCCGTCGTAGAGGCACTCCCCCGCGTCGAGGCTCGTGAGCCTGATGCCTCCGAGCGTCATCGTGACGTCCGTCATGCTCTCCCCTATCGTTCCCCCGCTCATCCCCTGAGCTCCCAGCCGGCCACCACGAGCTTCTGGATCTCGGAGGTTCCCTCGATGATCTCGGTCACGCGCGCGTCGCGGAAGTAGCGCTCGACGGGGTGGAGGTCCGCGACGACGCCCGCACCGCCGTGCACCTGCACGGCCTTCGACGCGACGAACGACGCGGTCTCCGACGCGAAGAGCTTCGCCTGCGCGGCGATCTCCCCGTACGGCTCTCCTGCGTCCGTCGTTGCGGCCGCCTGGTAGGTGAGCGCACGGGCGGCCTCGAGCCTGGTCGCCATGTCGGCGATCATGAGCTGGACCGCCTGAAACTTCGCGATTGGCCGGCCTCCCGTCACGCGGGAGAGGGCGTAGCTTTTCGCCGCCTCGAGCGCCGCCTGACTGATGCCGACGGCCATCGCCGCTGCGCCGATCCTGCCGCCGTCGAGGGCCCCGAGCGCCATGCGCATGCCTTTGCCGCGCTTGCCGATCACGTGCGCCGCCGGGATCCGCACGCCGTCGAAGACGAGCTTCCCGACAGGCGCGGCCTTGAGACCGATCTTCGTCCCCGCGCTCTCGGGCGTGAACCCGTCGGCGTGCTCAGTCTCGAGGAGGAGCGCGCTCATCTCGTCGCGCTTCGTGACCTTCCCGTCCCTCTCGACCTCGGTCTCGCCGGTCACGGCGAAGAGGACGATGACGTCTGCGATGGGACCGTTCGTGATGTACATCTTCGTGCCGGTGGCGACGAAGTCGTCGCCGTCTTCCGGCGCGCGGGTCGGCGACGTCGGATCGAGCTCGGTGAGCGCGAACGCGCCGAGCTTCTTCGTCGCGAGCGCCGGGAGGACGCGCGACTTGATCTCGTCCGACGCGTATTCGTCGAGAAGGGCGACGCACAAGGAACTGTGGATCGACATCACGAGCGCCGTGCTCGCGTCGCACCGCGCCAGCTCCTCGACCGCCGTCACGTACTCGAGAGCGCTCGCGCCCCGCCCGCCAAACTCCGAAGGCGCGAGGAGCCCCATCATCCCCGCCCCGAACATCGCGTCGAGCGCTGCCCGGTCGTATCTCCCCGTGCGGTCCATGCCGGCAGCGCGCGGAGCGATCTCGCGCTCCGCGAACTCCCGCACCCACGCGCGAATCTCGCGCTGTTTCTCGTTCAAATCGAACATCGTGTCCTCTTCCGGCGCGGTCACGCCGGTGCCGCGGCTACGCGCCGCGCTTCTCCGCGACCGCTTCCTTGATGTACGTGACGATGTCGCGCGTGTCGGTCCCGGGACCGAAGAGCCGGTCGACGCCCATGCCGACGAGCTTCTGGATGTCCTCGTCGGGGATGATCCCACCGCCCGTCACGATCACGTCGTCGACGCCCTTCTCCTTCAGGAGCTCGAGCACTCGCGGGAACATCGTCATGTGCGCTCCCGAGAGGATGCTCAGCGCGACGACGTCCACGTCCTCCTGGACCGCCGCGTTCACGATCATCTCGGGGGTCTGGTGGAGGCCGGTGTAGATGACCTCCATCCCGCCGTCCCGGAGCGCGCTGGCGACGACCTTCGCGCCGCGGTCGTGACCGTCGAGCCCGG
>JALGVN010000284.1 GCA_025774645.1 bacterium | reverse complement strand
GTGCGTCAGCGGCGAGGACGACTACGAGGACGTGATGCTCGGACGCCTGTCGGTCGGGACCGTCGACGAGCTCGCAACCGTTGTCGACAAGATCGTGAACTACGCGCCTCTCTCCCCTCCACCCGACTGGCACGATCAGATACTCCTCATCGGGGGGCTTTTCTACGCGAACAAAAGCCAGTACGTCCAGCTGTTCGACGAGTACGAGGAGATCCTCCCGGACGAGGTGACCGTCGATCGAATCTACCGTCACGACTTCGGCAGCACGGCCGCGTGCGCCCAGGCCATCGCCGACGCGGTGAACGACAACGGCTACCTCTTCATGAACTTCGCGGGCGACGGTTGGATCTCGGTCTGGCATCACACGATGGAAACGTCGCACATCCCGCTCATGTCGAACGCCGTGAAACTCCCCATCGTCCTCTCGATGGCGTGCATGACCGGCTGGCTCGACAACACGACTGAGCCCGACCAGACCGGCTCCTACGACTGCATGGCCGAACAGCTCGTCAACGCAGAGGGCAAGGGAGCCATCGCGTGCCTCGCCGCGCCGAGGGCCAGCGATGGCGCCATCTTCCGCACGCTCACAGAGAAGGGCTACCGAGCGGCCTACGAGGAACATTGTATCTTCATCGGCGAGACGATGGCGGTCGCGAAGCTCCTGCATCTCCAGGACGGGGGCGGAATCGAGTACATCCGCCAGTTCAACCTCTTCGGCGACCCGACGCTCATCTACTCATGGGACGTGCCGCCGTCGGCGATGCCCGACTTCGCCGTCAAGCCCCACCAGACGGAGTGGTCGTCCGAGCTCCCGAGCGCCCACGAGGAACTCGTGCTGACCGTCACGGTCGTGAGTCAGAGCCCCGTCTCGACCGGTCCTGTTCTCGTGCGCGTGACGGACGTCTCGCTCGACGGCGCGGAGACGTTCGAGGAGACCCTGCCCTGGCTCGGCGGGTGGTCCGTGGAGTCGGTCGAGTTCTCCATCCCCACGCCCGCGGTCGGACCCCACGAGATCGAGATTGCGGTCGACCCCGATGACGAAATCCAGGAGACCGACGAGACGAACAACAGATTCATCCACGACACGTACGTCTATCCGTACCTGTTGGGGTTCCCGGCAAGTGTCCCCACCGGCCTCTTCGGCGCGTGCGCCGGCTACATCGGCGGAGAGCGCCACATCGTCGTTACGGCGGACGACTCGCGCGTGATCGCGCTCAGGTCTGACGGGAGCATCGCCTGGCAGTCGAGCTCGACGATCGCCCCGCTCCTCTTCGGACCGGAGATCGCCCCATCGATCGGCGACATCGACGGAGACGGTGAGAACGAGGTCGTCTCGGTACGCCGGAGCGGCGTCTGGGCGTTCGAGGCGGGCGGCGATCAAATGTGGAGCGTGAACACACAGGAGCCCGTCGGCTCGCCCGTCCTCGCGGACGCTGATCGCGACGGCGATCTCGACGCGATCGTCGCGACCAGGGCAGTGTTCGGCACGGGGTCGAGCATCGTCGCCTTCGACGAGGAGGGCGACGTCATCTGGACCCACAACCTCCCGTCGAGCGGCGGCAAGGCGAGCTCGCAGCCCGTGGCGGGCGACTTCGATCTCGACGGCCGCATCGACGTCGCGTACGGCACGAGCGCCGGACACGTCGGCGCCATCTCTACGGCCGTGATTCCGCCGGTCGATCTCTGGAGTCCCGTTGAGATCGCGACCGCGGACGTGACGACTCTCGCCCTCGGCGACATCGACGACGACGGCCTTCTGGAGATCGTCGCGGGCAGCACGGAGCTCTTCGCGCTCAACGCCGAGGACGGCAGCACACACTGGAGCATTCCGCTCGACGCGAGCATCGTCTCGGTGGCGATCGGCGACGTCGACGGAGACCGGCAGCTCGAGGTGATCGCGGGCACGGAGGCGCCGGGCACGCTCCACCTCGTCGACGGCGGCTCCGAGGTGTGGGGCGTGCCCCTGACCGACGAGCCTGCGTCGTCGGCCGCGATCGCCGACATCGACGCGGACGGAGACTGTGAGATTCTGGCAGGAACGCTGGCGGGCTACGTTCACGTGCTGAACGCGGACGGGTCGGACTTCATCGCGCCGCTGCCGCTCCCGGGCGCGTCGAGCACCCCGTTCGTGGGCGCCCTGACCGGGGAGAGACTCCCGGACGTGTCGGTCTGCTCCGACGACGGGACGATCTTCGCGCTCCGGTTCACAAGCGCTCCCACAGAACTCGCGACGGAGTGGTGCGGTCACGGTGGCCGCGCCGGCCGAGCGGGTGTGTACGCGCAGCCGATCGAGGGGGTCTTCGACGGAACCCTGCTTCTGGACGGCCGGTACCGAGTGACCGGCGACGTCGTGGTGCAGGCGGGCGCGGAGCTCGCGATCGCGCCGGAGACGCTCGTGGAGTTCGACGCCGGGCCGACTGCCAGGCTCGAAGTGAACGGTGACCTCGAGGCGAACGGCAGGGCGTGGGGCGAAGTCGTAATGAGGGCGCTGCCGGGGACGGCACAAGGCTGGCACGGAATCGACGTGCGCCCCGGAGGATCGGCCGCCCTCACTTCGTGCCTCGTGAGCGACGCCTGGAAGGCCGTCGGGGGGCGCAGCGGGGCAGCGACCGTGACGTCGTGCGACCTCTCCGGGAACGCATACGGAATCTACCTCGAATACGGCACGCTGCACGCGGTCGACACGAGGGTCGCGCTCTCCGAGAGCGTGGGCGTCTACATCAGGGGCGGCTCCGGCTCGATCACCGACTGCACGCTCGATTCGAACTTCCGGTACGGACTCGAGCTCGACCGCAGCGCGGTGTTCGATCTCGCGGGCTCGACGTTCTCGAACACGACCGCCGGCGACGGACTCAGGTGCCACGGTCTCGTCGAGGCGGACGTCGACTCGTGCCTGTTCGTCGACAACGCTGGGCACGGGGTGTCCTGCAGCGGCTCCTCTCCCGTCTTCACTCGCTCGGTGTTCACGGGCAACGAAGCGGCCGGAGTGTACGCAGCTGCGGGCGCCTTCCCGGTGGTCGGGGTGTCGACTATCGCCCACAACTACGTCGGCGTCGAGTGCGCCGGCGGCGGCGCGGCGGTTCTCGGCTCCGAGTACGAGCCGCTGAGCGGCATG
>JALGVN010000059.1 GCA_025774645.1 bacterium | reverse complement strand
CGGAGGTTGTCGAGAAACTGGAAGTCGATGTTCCCGTTCGCAGTGAGCTTGTTGTCGTGCGTGTTCACCCGGCGCGTGACCACTCCATCATCGGTCGCAATGTCGTAGCTCTTATTGTGGATGAGGTGCGTCTCAACGAGGAATCGAAAGCTCGTGGGCTTCAGGAACAGGTCTGTGTTGCTGAAGAGCCGAAGTGGTGATCTCTCGGGCTGGTACTTGTAGGCGATCCTGCCTCGGATCGTGCTCGACACTCTCCTCCGCGTCGAGCACGATGTCCGAGCCGCTTGAGAACTGCGGCCGGCTCTGCGTCTTCTTCCAGGTGAAGTTCAGGGGCGCAGAGACCCCCAGCCCTCCGATGAACTTGCCCGAGTTGACGGTCCCGGTGATGTTGTAGATGAGGTTGTCCGACCCGGACCCCCGCGTCTGTTTGAGGGTGTGGAAGTTCTGATCGACGTGCCTGAAGTCGAAGTCGATGACCGCGAGGTCCGCGAACTTCGAGTTGATCGTCACACGTTCCGCCCAGCCGATGTCCTTCCGCACGTCAGTGAGGACGAGCTCGTCGATCCAGACCGAACCCGAGATCTCGTTCCCGACGAGGTCCTCGCTGTCGTTCCTCACGCCGAGCGAGAGAGTGCTGATCCTCGACAGCGACGGCCAGCCGACGCGCCGGAAGAGCTCGCCCTTCACCCGGGCCGTGTCTCCCCAGGCGGCCGCGGTGATATCGTTCTCGTAGGGGTCGAGCTTGAGGTCGGTGAACGAGTCGAACGCGATCTTGAGTCTGTTCTGAGAGCTCCCCAAGTTCTGGCGCCAGCCCTCGCGGAGTTCGAGACTGTACTCGTAGAAGTTCAGGCTGTCTGCCCCGTGGCGGAGGAAGAAGCGCGTCCCGTCGGCGACGTCGTCGTCGCCGTGCACGTAGAACTCCAGGGTTTCGTAGCTCGTGTAGTTCTCCTCAGAGAAGAACGCGTTCTTCGCCGAGACGTTCCACTCGCCAGGGAGGTTCAGGTAGTTCAGCGCCAGCGACTGCTCACGCTCGGGGAGGTTCGTGTCCGAGTCGATGCCGGGAGGGAACGGCGGGTCGTTGGCGTAGGCCGGGTCTTCCTTCGTGTTCACCGCGCCGACGATGAACTCCAGGTCCGGGGGAAGGTCCTCCTCGTCCACCGGGTTCCCGTCCTCGTCACGGACCGCCTGGCGCTCCCAGGTGTTTCCCTTGATGTCGAGCGACCCGATCATGAGGGGCACAGCGCCGACCGTGAGGTCCTCCACCCAGATCCGCGCCGACTTGATCACGGTCCAGTCCAGCACGCCTCCGATCGAGGTCGCGTGTGAGAGCGGGATGCGATAGAGGCGCCAGTCCGAGCGCTTGTCCTCGTCGGGGACCTCTGCAGGATCGCTGTTGTCCCGCATCAGATACGTCGTATCCGAGAGATCGATTGTGAGCTCCCAGTAGCGATTCTCCGTGTCGAGGTAGAGGTTCCCGTTGAGGTCCTCGGTGTCGAACCTCTCGTTGCCCTCCGTGCCGTTGATCCGGCTGTAGTCGTTCGAGCCGAAGCTGAACTCGTAGTCGTCGTCCCCGTCGTCGCCGGGCACGTTGTCGCCGTCGACTCCCCACACGTTGTCGAGCCCTCTGTCCTCGTCGGCGTCGTACCCGTTCGGCGGGACGTCGATGTCCTCGGAGTCGAGCTCGCCGTTCGGACCGACTGAGGCGTCGAGCGGGTAGTAGTCCTCGCTGATCGTGCCGAGGTCCATGTGGATCTTCCCGTGACGGTGCCCGTCGTCGTTGATCCACATCTCGAAGTACGTGTCCCTTGAGTAGTCGTTGCCGGTCTTGGAGAGCAGCCGCATCAGCCCCGCCCACGAGGCCGAGTTCGCGGCGTCGTAGTCGATCTCGAGCACCGTGTGCGTCTCATTCGCTTCGCTCGTCGGGAGGTCCGGGTGAAGATCGCCCTCGCGGACCGTCCGATCCGGGTTGTACCAGTCGATGTTCATCCGATCGGCGACGTCGACACCGAGTTCCTCGGGCGCGCTCCCGAACGACCACAGACGACGCTGCACGCCGAGCATGCTCGTCTGGTCGACGCCTTCCATGTCGTCGATCGTGACGAAGCCCTTCGTGTTCGGCTCGGGCATGCTCATGGCGGCCTCGCCGGCGATCCTGAGCCGCGAGAGCGCGTCGGTGTTGACGAAGGGAACGGCGTCCGCCGCGGCGGTCATCCAGTACGGAGCGAAGTCGGCCGAGAGGTTGACGTCTCCCACGACGTTCCTCGTCGGTTCCTCGCCGAGCCTGGGCCGATCGTCCGGCGTCCCTTTGCTCTGGTACATCCAGGTCGTTCCGAGCTCGACGTTGTCGCTCCACCGATAGACGCCGCGGCCTCCGAGGAGCGTCTTCTCCCCCGAGATCCCGAACGGTTTGTAGTCGAACTCCACGGTCACCTTGGCGTCTGGCTCCTTCGCTTCCTCGTTCAGGAGCGTCAGCTGGCCGGCGGGGTAGTAGATCGTGTAGTCGGTTCCGCGCGTGAGGGGGACGCCGTTGAGGCGGACGACCTCGCTGTTCTCGATGATGTTGATCTGCCCCAGGTAGAATGTCGTCTGCGGCCTGCTGTACTTGACGACCATGTAGTAGAGATCGTCTCCCGCCTGGAAGACCTCGTTGTCGTAGACCGCGCAGTTGTACTCCTCGAGCTCCTCGGCCACGTACTCCGGAGGCGGCGGGTTGCCAGGATCGTAGTAGAAGCCTGTTGTGTCCCAACCGGGGCAGTATGGCGTGAAGTACGGATAGTAGACGTACCCCTTCTCCAGGTCGAGCCACTGCGGGTCCACGGCGCCGTCAGGCACCGGATCGCCGCCCGTTCCCGCGGTGTCGAGCCCGAGGATCTCGACGTACGGGACCCCGTTCTCCACGTCCGGGTCCTCGCCCGACGCGCTCTTCTTCCGGATGATGAGCGCGAACCCCTCCTCGGGGATGTTGTCGGCGCCAAGATCGTACACGTGCTTGAGCTCGAATCGTCGGGTCGGCTCCCACGGACTCCCGACGACGCGGCCGTCCTTCTTGATCATTTTGAGCCGCAGGGTGTCTCCGTCCGACCCGCCGACCGAGTACGGATCGAAGCGGTCGTACCTCACCGCCATCACGTGCCCATCAGAGATCGGGAACAGGAATTCGATCACGCCGGTCTGGTTGTCGAAGAGGTAGTCCTCGAGCTCGACGAGCTCGTCGAAACGGCCGACCTGCTTCACGGCCGTCGTATCTGCGGGGTCGATCGCTCCGTCCTCTTCGACCAGATACGCGACGCCCGGCTGGGCGCCTGTCTCGACGTCGTTGGAGCCGTTGAGGTCGTCGACGTAGACCGTGAGCTGCTCGACGGCGCGATCCGAGTACTTGAGGGACGGGCTGTCGATCGCGAAGAACGTTCCGCCCTTGTACTGGATGTCCCTGATCACCAGCGAATCGGCCTGGGAGGTTCCCGTGAAGCTCGCGCCGGACGTCTTTCCCTCTTCCTTACTGGCGATCGCCGTCACGTCGAGCTTCCCGAGCTTCGCGAGCATCTTGGCTCCGAAGAGCCCCTGCGCGTGGCCGCTGTAGCTTACGAACTCCGTCCCTGGAAGCGACAGGTTCACCTCGCCGAGCTCGATCCTCTGGATGATCTCGTCCTCTGCACCTTCGTAGTGGACCCGGATCTCGTTCGCCTTGCCGGTCCCGAACGTGTCGCCGCCGCTTCTGTGGTCGACGTAGACGTGGATCTTGTTGCCGATCGTGCCCTCGAGATTGACCGTGAGCTGCTGCTCCATGTCGAGCTGCGGGAACCGCGAGGGAGCGCCGCCCTCTGAGTCGAGTGCCTCGACGATGTAGCTCGTCTGCCCGCCGAAGGTGATGCGCTCGCTGCCTCGCACCTTCAGGTTGGCGCCGGCACCGAGAGGCATCGGGATGTCGATGTCGAGGAGGCCGCCCGGCCCGGTCGCGGCGCCCTTCCCGAGCTCGTACTGCGAGGCGGTGACCCACTTGGCCTCCACCCTCTGGCCCCCGCCCTGGCGCACGAACTCCGACAGCGGCGCGGCGTAGCTCACACGTGAGAACGAATCCCCGACGCGCGTCACGAGCATCACTGTGTCGCGCTCACGGTCCACGACAAGTTCTCGCGTGAAGGGAGTACCGGTGATCGGAGACACGATCACCTCGGGGGCCACGACGTCGAAACCCCGCTTGCCGCGGATCCTGGCTAGATCCCACGGTCTCACGTAGGGCGGCATCGCGTGGGGAAGCGAGACGCCGATCGCGTACGGGTCGATCGGAGGGAGTTCGGGGCCCAGCGCAGTCGTGTACGTGACGGTCGGCGGACCGATGAACGTGTCGGGGAACGCAGGCTGGTACACCAGCGAGTCCGCCCAGACGGTCGAGCCGAGCGAGTCGGAGACAGTGGCGGCAGCGGCACCCGGATCGGCGCGCACGCCGGCCGTCGTGTCGGGAAGCGCGGGGGGACCCTCGGGAACGGTCTCCTCAGGGGCGGCGACAGGCTCTACCACGACGGTGGCCGTCGGTTCGTGCGGAAGCTCCGCCACCGAGTCGGCCGGGGCGCCCTGCGGCGGGCCCTGGGCCTCCTGCGTGTGGAGCGGAAGGGGCAGCGCCAGCACGGACACGAGCGCCGCGACCGTGGCGGCCCCGGCGACGAGTATGGTTCGTAGCAGGCGATCTACACGCATGGAACGACTCCGCGTGCGTGCGTTTGGTGATGCGTCTCCCGAATCCGGGGATCTCGCGAAGGCGGCCGGGTCGGGGCGGTCGGCAATCCGGAACGGCGGCCGGGACAGGCGGCTCGTCTCAGCGGTTCGAGCGGTACACCCCTCCGGACCCCTCCGCTGGCCTTCCTGGAAGGGGCGCGGCCGTCGGCAATGTACCAGCGGGCGACCTCCCTGTCAAGATGCCGCAGTGCCGTCCACAATGCTGTTGCGGGTTCCGGAGGTTTGATTGTATACGTTGTTCTCACGCCACGCTGTCGGCCCGCGCCTTCACCCAAGGGGCTCGGCCCGGCGCCGCCCGCTCCCTTTCTTCGTGGGCGGTGAATACTGGAGCCCAAGTCGGCTTCTCAACTACCGGCCATTTCGACCATCGACCATGCGAATACTGACGAGATACGTCCTCAGATCCCACATAGCGCCGGCCATCGCCGGCCTCGCTCTCTTCTACTTCGTCCTCTCGATGGACTTCATCGTCGACTATCTGAACCTCTTCCTCACGAAGGGCGTCCCGGGGCTCGCCGTGCTCGAGGCGTTCGCCCTGAGTCTGGCCTGGATGACAGTCCTCGCCGTCCCGATGGCGGTCATGGTGGCGGTGCTCACGTCGTTCGGGCGCCTCTCCGGGGACAACGAGATCACCGCCGCGAAGGCGAACGGCGTCAACGTCTGGTCGCTCGTCTTCCCGGTGGCGGTCGCCGCCGCGGTCGCCACGGCTGTCCTCTTCTACTTCGGCAACCACGTCCTGCCTGCGGCCAATTTCCGCCTCAAGACGCTGCTGGTCGACATCCACAGGGTCAGGCCGCTGGCGACGGTCGAACCCGGGATACTAACCGAGCTTCCCGGAGGCTACACGATCGTGGTCGACCAGCTGGATCCCCGGACCTCGGAGATCTTCCAGGTCAGAATCCACAAGATCGAGGGTGGAGAGCCTCTGCAGACAATTGTTGCCAGGCGTGGCGTGATCTCGAGCAGCCAGACTGAGAACGTCCTCAGAATGGAGCTCTTCGATGGTGAGATACACGAGATCGATCCCGAGGATCCGACGAGGTATAACCGACTGCTATTCGATAGGCATGTGATCAACATCGACGCCGGGATCGGGAACTTCGTCAGGGGCGAGGGAGCCCGGCGTGGGGACCGAGAGATGTCGATGGAGGAACTGCGGGGCGAGATCGCCGAGCAGACCGTCAAGATCGACGGGTCGAGGGAGAAGCAGAAGGCGGCCGTGGACGGGTATCTCGCGGGCCTTCTCGATCTCGCCGACGGCACCGGGGAACTGCCGGAAGGGACCACAGTCGGGTCCGAACGGGAGCGCGTTACCCGGGAGGTCGTGTCCGAGTCGCGTCAGGTCCGGGGAGCGCTCAAGCGGGTCCGGCAGCTCAACGTCGAGTACCACAAGAAGTACTCGATCCCCTTCTCGTGCATCGTCTTCGTCCTCCTCGGCGCGCCGCTCGGGATCCGCAGCAAGCGAGGCGGTGTCGGAATGGGCGCCGGGATCGGGATCCTGTTCTTCCTCGTCTACTACCTCTTTCTCATCGGGGGCGAGCAGCTCGGCGACCGGGGAATCGTGAGCCCGCCGCTGGCGATGTGGGCTCCGAACATCCTCTTCGGCGGACTCGGGGTCTTCCTCACGTTGGCCACGTGCCGCGAGTGGCGGATGAGACCGCTCACTCGCGTTCTGGACTTCCTCCTTCGCCTCCCGGCCAAAGCTCCCGAAACCGAGGAGGCGGCGTGACCATCCTCGACTCCTACATGCTCCGGAGGATAGGCAAGCCGCTCGCCCTCGTCGTCGTCGCGTTCGTCGGTATCTTCATCCTCGTCGACCTCTTCGACCACGCGAACAAGTTCATCGACAACAAGGTCGGCCCCGGCATCGTCGTCCTGTACTACCTCTACTACATGCCCTGGATCGTTGTGCTCACGGCTCCCGTGGCGATGCTCCTCGCGAGCCTTCTCTCCGTCGGCCGTCTCGCCCGAAGCAACGAGCTCATGGCGATGAAGGGCGGTGGGGTCTCTCTCTACCGCATCCTCGCGCCGGTGCTCCTTGTCGCCGTCGGTCTGAGCTTCGCTTCCCTGTTCACCGGCGAGGTCCTCATGCCCCCGGCGACGCGGCGGCGTCTCGAGATCAAGGAGACCCACCTGACGAGGCGCGCGGACAGGGCCGTCCGTACCGACATCATCTACATCCGCCCGGACGGCGTGATGTTTCTCGCCCGCCGCTTCAACGTCGGGAGGCAGACCCTCACCGAGGTCACGGTCGAGGAGTTCGACGACGAATCGAACCCGACGACCAGGATCGACGCCGAACGGGGGCACTGGAAGGACGGGCACTGGGTGCTCGAAGACGGACGCGTCCGGCGCTTCACGCCCGACGGCGAGGAGGCGACTTCGTTTGAGAGCTACGTCCTCCCCTACACCGAACCTTCGCCCGACGATCTCCGGACCAGGCGCCTCGAGCCCGAGGAGATGGGCTACGCCGAGCTTCGGAGCTACATCAAGAAGCTCCGGGCGAGCGGGAACAACCCGCGCGACCTCGACGTCCAGCTCCAGCTCAAGATCTCGTTCCCGTTCGTGACGCTCATCATGACGCTCATCGGAGCCCCGCTCGCCGCCGCGACGAGGCGGACAGGGTTCGCCCTCTCGTTCACGGCCGCCCTCGCGGTCTCGTTCATCTACTTCGGGCTGATCCAGGTCGGCGACGTGCTCGGAAGCCAGGGACTCCTCCCTCCGGTCCTCGGCGCGTGGGCGGGGAACATCTTCTTCGCCGGCATCGGGATCTGGCTGCTCATCAAGGCGCCGAAGTAGACGTACCGGTGCTCCGATCATCGCGCCCGGCCGGCGTCCGCGACGGCGCCCCTGCAAGGAGAAGCGGACCGTCCGGACGGACGGCCCGCTTCAGTGTCTCGCGTTCGGTCGGCGGCTAGGTCCCGAACTTCCAGGAGGCCAGATACTCCTCCTGCTCCGGAGTCAGCACGTCGATCGTCACGCCCATCGCCTCGAGCTTGAGCCTCGAGATCTCCGCGTCGATCTCCGCCGGAACGCGATAGACCCCCGCCTCCAGCGGCTCCGGCAGCGCCACCAGGTACTCGGACGCGAGCGCCTGGTTCGCGAAGCTCATGTCCATGACCGAGGCGGGGTGCCCCTCGGCCGCCGAGAGGTTCACGAGCCTGCCCTGGCCGAGGAGGTTGATCCTCTTGCCGCCGGCGAGAACGTAGGTCCGGACAGACGTCCGCGGCTCCCGGACCTCCTCGGCGAGGTCGCTCAGAGCCTCGATGTCGATCTCGACGTCGAAGTGGCCGGAGTTCGCCACGAGCGCGCCGTCCTTCATCGACTCGAAGTGCCTTCGCGCGATGACCCGGATGTCGCCGGTGACGGTGATGAACACGTTTCCGAGAGGAGCGGCCTCGTCCATCGTCATCACGCGGAACCCGTCCATGACGGCCTCGAGCCCCTTGAGCGGATCGACCTCCGTCACGATCACGTTCGCGCCGAAGCCCCTCGCCCTGTGCGCGAGCCCGCGGCCGCACCAGCCGTAGCCGGCCACGACGAACGTCGACCCCGCGATCAGCGCGTTCGTCGCGCGCAGGATCCCGTCGATCGAGCTCTGACCCGTCCCGTAGCGGTTGTCGAACATGTGCTTCGTGTCCGCGTCGTTCACGGCGATCACGGGGACCTTGAGCGCCCCGTCCTTCTGCATGGCGCGGAGCCGGATGACGCCGGTCGTCGTCTCCTCCATGCTGCCCAGGAGGTTCGGGATGAGATTGGTCTTCTCGGTGTGAATCGTCGACACGAGATCCGCGCCGTCGTCCAGCGTGATCGTCGGGTCCGTGTCGAGAACCGCGCGGATGTGGTTGTAGTAGCGCTCGTTGTCCTCTCCGCGAATCGCGAAGACCGGGATCCCGTGATCGACCACGAGGTGGGCCGTCACGTCGTCCTGCGTCGAGAGAGGGTTCGACGCGCAGAGCGCGACCCGCGCGCCCCCGGCCTTGAGCGTGATCGCGAGGTTCGCCGTCTCCGTCGTCATGTGCATGCATCCCGCGATGGCAGCGCCGTCGAGCGGCTTCTCACGCGCGAAGCGCTCCCGGATGCTTCGAAGGACCGGCATGCTCTGGCCCGCCCAGTCCGTCCTGTCACGCCCGGCCGGTGCCAGGTCCGCGTTCGCGATGTCGTGCTGCATCAGGTCTCCTCGGGGCACTAGCCCTCCTTCAGAGCGTCGACCATGTCGAGTCGCTCCCACGTGAAGTCAGGGTCCTGACGGCCGAAGTGTCCGTAGGCCGCGGTCTTCCTGTAGATCGGCCGCCTGAGGTTCAGGCGTTCTATGATTGCGCCCGGCCGCAGATCGAAGTGCTTCCGCACGACCGCGACGAGTTCCGCGTCCTTCAGCCTGCCCGTTCCGAGCGAGTCGACCATGACGGAGACCGGCTCCGCCACGCCTATCGCGTACGCGATCTCGATCTCGCACCGATCGGCGAGACCCGCCGCCACGATGTTCTTCGCCACGTGGCGAGCGGCGTACGACGCCGACCGGTCGACCTTCGTCGGGTCCTTCCCTGAGAAGCAGCCGCCGCCGTGGCTGCCGAGTCCCCCGTAGGTGTCGACGATGATCTTCCGGCCGGTGAGCCCGCAGTCCGCGTGTGGTCCTCCCCTGACGAATCGGCCCGTCGGATTGACGTGGAGCGTGTAGTCGCCCCGCACCAGTTCCTCCGGGAGGACCGGCTCGACCACCTTCGTTCTGAGGTCGTCCCGCAGCTGGTCCATGTCGACGTCCTGGTCGTGCTGAGCCGAAACGACCACGGTGTCGACCCGCGCCGGGAGGCCGTTCTCGTACTCCACGGTGACCTGCGTCTTGCCGTCCGGCCTCAGATATGCGAGTAGCCCGTCTTTCCGCACCTTCGCCAGACGCAGCGCCAGGAGGTGAGCGAGGTGGATCGGCATCGGCATGTACTCCCCGGTCTCGCTCGTCGCGTACCCAAACATCATTCCCTGATCCCCCGCGCCGCCCTCCTTGACCGCGTGCCCGCTCTCGTCGCCTTTCCAGATGTCCGGGGACTGCTCGCCGATGGCCGTCACGACCGCGCACGTCTCGCAGTCGAACCCGTACCTCGCGTCGTCGTAGCCGATCTCCCCGATGGTCTTCCTGATGACCGTCGGGATGTCGACGTATGCCTCTGTGGTGATCTCTCCGGACACGAACGCGAGGCCCGTCGTCACCAGCGTCTCGCAGGCGACGCGTCCATGCGGGTCCTGCGCCAGGACACCGTCGAGGATCGCGTCCGAGATCTGGTCGGCCACCTTGTCGGGGTGGCCCTCTGTCACGGATTCCGATGTGAAGAGATGCTTCTCCAACTTCCCCTCCGTTTCTCTGTGCTGTCTCTGCCTGGCAGCGGGGTGTCGACCGCCTGGCGACGGGGGTATCACCCCCCGATCTCGATTACCGACGAATCCCCCACGTTGAGTCTCTGATAGTGTCCGAGCACGATGGCTCCCTCACCGATGAGCGAGCTGTCGAGCAGGCTCTTCTCCACACGCGCGTTCGCACTCAGGATGCTGTTCCTGACGACCGAGTCGAATATGGTCGCGCCCGCCGCGATCGACACGTGGGGACCGATCACCGACCGCTCGATCACCGCCGACGGGTCGATCGAGACCGGCGGGAGCACGATCGAGCCCGGGATGTCGCTGCCGTTTCCGCCCGAGCGTTCGAGCAGCACGCGGTTCGTCTCGAGCAGGGTCTCCGGGCGGCCGCAGTCGAGCCAGTCCTCCACGGGGAACGTGCCCATGTCCTCGCCCTTCTCGAGCATGCAGATGAGCGCGTCGGTCAGCTGGTATTCGCCCTTCGTGCGGATGTCGTTCTCGACGATGTTGTCGAGGCACTCGAAGAGAAGCGGCGTGTTCACGATGTAGTAGAGCCCCACGATCGCGAGGTCCGAGGGCGGCACGTCCGGCTTCTCGACGAGGCTCTTCACGGTGTCGCCGTCGACCTCGACGACGCCGAACCGCTGGGGGTTGTCCACGGCCTTGACGCCGATCAGGGTCCGGTTGCCGCGCACCAGGGCCGGGAAGTCCGCGGTCACGACCGTGTCGCCGAGCACGATGAGCATCGGCTCGTCCCCGACGCACTCGTGCGTGAGGTAGATGGCGTGGCCCAGGCCCTTCCGCTCCCGCTGGTCGATGTAGCAGACCTCAAGGTCGGGGTAGGCCCCGTCCACGTACTCTCTCACCCGGTCGCCGAGGTAGCCGGTAACCAGCACGAGCGAATCGACGCCCAGAGGCAGGATCTCATCGAGGATGTGCCCGAGGATCGGCTTCCCTGCCACCTGGACGAGCACCTTCGGCATCGTGTGCGTGTGCGGCCGGAGCCGCGTCCCGATGCCGGCGACGGGGATGATGGCCCTCATGGTTCTCCCTTCAGACGTCGTTCCAGAGTGTCGTCCGCTCCGAGGC
>JALGVN010000002.1 GCA_025774645.1 bacterium | reverse complement strand
GTCCTCGATGGCGCCGACGATCGCCGGGAGGCGGCGCGAATCCGACAGCTTGACACTCTCCGCCTCGGCCATGGAGATGCCGAGGCTCGACGCGATGGCCTCAGTGAACGAGCTGCCCGCGATCTCGATGTCTCTCACGAACGGAGCCGCCCCTCGCTTCGTCACCCCGATACTGCTGCTCCTGGACCCTATGTCGATCACGGCGACGGTCTCCGGGAGTCCCTCCTCGAGAAGCAAGGCCTCCAGGAGAACCAGGGCGTCGATGCCGACGACCCTTGGCTCGAGCCCGCTCTCCTCCACGAGCCTCGTCCTGGCGTCGACGCTCTCCTTCCTGACGGCGACGAAGAGGACCTCGGTCATCTCCTCGTCTTCCGATGGCGGAGGAAGGACCGTGTGATCCACGTACGCGTCCTCGATGTCGAATGCGATGACCTGGCTGCCCTCGTAGAACACCGCGCCCTCGAGCTCCGCGGACGACAGCTTCGGGAACCTGAAGCTCCTCACCGCGACGTGCGAGCCACAGACCGACGTCGCGACACGCCTCGCGCACACGCCGCCCGTCTCCAGGACGGAACGAATCGCCTGGCTGTACCCCGCGACCGGATCGTCTCCCTCGACGGACGCAAACGCGATGCTCTCGAGCTCGAAGTCCGGCGGCGTCCCCGAAAGCTCCACGAGCTTCACGGAACGCGATCCGAGATCGAGTCCGACGAGCCTCTTGGACTCTGAGCTCAGCAAGCTGCTGTTCCCCCAGTTGATCCCGCGGGAACGGGACCCGGAGTCGGGCCTCGCGTCACTCCCTCGGGATGCACCCTGTAGCAGTCGTCCCAATCCACACCCTCCGACACGCGGGCCGCGCCCGCGCTTGTGACCGGCGACGCCTACCAGTTGTTGGTGATCTCGCCGATCTCGTCGATCGTCATCACGACGTCGGCAACGTCCGCTGCGCCCGCCGACGTGCTGTTCGAACCGTCACACTCGATCGTGTACCCGTTCGCGGTTGGTGCGCCGTCGAACGTGTAGCATTCGGTGCTGAAGTACTTCCCCAGAAGATCGAAGTCGATCACCCCGAGGATCTCTCCCGTCGTCACCTGAGCCCCGTCAGTGAAACTCGCGTTGGCGAAGGTCCCGTGCTCTGCGTAGTAGATGCGCATCGAGCTTCGAACGAGCCCGAGCGCTGCTGCGGCCTCCGTCCCCCTCGATCGCTTCGGCATGACCTGGTACATCGGTATCGCGACGGCGGCGAGCACGCCGACGACGATGACCACGATCATGAGCTCGACGAGGGTGAAGCCTCCCCTGTTCTTCAGGCCCATCTCGCCCACCTCCAGTGTTCGATCGGCCTTCCTCCTCCCCCCTCCGGGAGCGGCCCGCCGAACCCGACGGGCGGAAGGTCTCTCGGTCTGCTTCCCTTCGATCTGCTTCCAATCGATCACAGAACAGCGTTCACAGTCTCTCGTGGTCGGCCTCCGTTCGATCCGGGTCGGTCGACGCTCCCATCTGAAGTCACCGCCTCCCGAGCCCGGCTCGCGCTCCGCCGTCGATGCTCCCTTCGCGGTCGATCGTGTAGACGAGCCTCGCCACCTCGTTCCCGTACGGCGCCGTGCTTCGCGAGCCGTCGCAGACGATCGTGAATTCGTCCTCGCTCGGCGTCCCGTCGAAGGAGAAGCACTCGTGGCTGTAATATCGACCCAGGAGTGCGTCGCTGCTGAGTCCGAGGCTCCCTTCCGCCCGTGGACCGTCCTCCTTCGAGATCCCCTCGGCGGGAACGGGCCGGCCGTCCGCGAAGCTCGGGTGCCCGAAAGTCGCGTTCTCCTCACGGTAGGCGAGCATCGCGTCGCGAATCAGGACGAGCTTCGCGATGGCCTCCGTCTCCTTCGACTTCTCCGGCACGACCTGATAGAGAGGAATGGCGACCGAAGCCAGAACGCCGATCACAACCAGTACAATCATGAGCTCGGCAACGGTGAAGCCCCTGGTGTTCTCTCCTGGAGTCGCGTCCATGTCTCGAGGCTTCCTCATCCCTGCGCCATCCGTCACCTTTCACGCGGCTGCGCGCGTCTTCGTGAAGTCGCGCACCATCAGGTCAGCCGAACCAACACCTTCGCAGTCCTGCGGTCCGCGCCTCCGCGCTGTCGGGGACGGCGCCATGAGGCGCCGCCCCCGCGTGTGGTCATCGTTGCTACGAGATGTCGCCGTCCTGGTTGATCGTCCGTGTGATGCCTGCCACCTCGCCTGCGTTCGGAGCAGCGCTGTTTGCACCGTCGCACTCAATGCTGAAAGCGGCGGCCGTAGGAGCGCCGTTGAACGTGTAGCATGCAGAGCTGAAGTATCGGCCCATCAGATCGAAGTCACTCACATCCAGAACACTGCCGTTCGTGACCAAGGCTCCGTCCGTAAAGCTAGCGCTGACGTACGTGCCGTGCTCGGCGTAGTACACACGCATCGCACCACGGATCGTGCCGAGAGCCGCGACGGCCTCCGACGCCTTGGCACGCTCAGTCGCGCCCTGGTACATCGGAATGGCCACAGCAGCAAGGATGCCGACGATGATGACGACAATCATCAACTCGACGAGCGTGAAACCCTTGTTCCCGCGCATATCTTTTCCACCTCCTCTCTTGCTCATGTCTCCCCCTAGCCTGCGATCTACTGTATCCCTGTCGCCATCTGGAAGATGGGCAGGTAGATCGCAAGAACAACAACCGTCACAATGGCGCCGAGTCCCACGATCAGCGCGGGCTCGATCATCGACGTCAGCCCGCTGATTGCGGAGTCGACCTCACGCGTGTAGAACTCGGACACCTTGTTGAGCATCTGAGGCAGGTTCCCTGATCCCTCTCCGGCCGCGACCATGCTCACGACCATCTTGGGAAAGACCGGGGACTCCGCGAGTTTCTCTGAGATCGTCGACCCGTTGATCACACCGTTGCTCACCTTCTCGACCTCTTCCTTGATGATGTCGTTCCCGGACGTCTCTCCGACGATCTCGAGAGCCGCGATGACCGTCACGCCGTTCTCAAGGAGCGTTCCGAGGGTCCTCGAGAACCGCGCGACCGCGGCCTTGAGGATGAGCTTGCCGAAGAGCGGGAGCCTCAGGAGGATCTGGTCGAGCTTCCGCCTGCCGCCGGGAGTGTCCTTCCACTTCCAGAACGCGTACGAGCCGCCTGCGATGAGGATGACCTCGTACACGAGGTTCCTTCCGACGAACCGCGAGATCATGATCAGGACCTTGGTCAGCGTCGGCAGATCGAGCGCGAAGCTCTCGAAGATGCTCTCGAACTGCGGGATGAGGAAGAGCATGATCCCCGCAACGGCGACGATGAAGAAGCCGGCGATGAACAGGGGATAGGCGGCCGCCGCCCGGATCTTCCTCGCGAGGGCGTCCCTCGCCTCGAGGTAGTCGGCCAGCCGCGCGAGGACCTTCGGCAGAGCGCCGGACTCCTCGCCCGCCCTCACCATCGAGACGAAGAGCATCGAGAAAACCCTGTCGTGCTTCCCGAGGGCCTGCGAGAACGTCGAGCCGGCCTCGATGTCGGAAGTGACCTGCGTGAGAACGTGGCCCAGGGTCTCGTTCTCGATCTGGTCGCCGATGCCGTCGAGCGACTCGAGGACAGGCAGCCCCGCGTCGAGCATCGTCGCGAGCTGCCGGCAGAGGATCGCCAGATCCCTGACCTTGACCTTGCCGCGCGAGGCGCGCGAGGGCTTGCCCGCGGCCGCGGCCGGGGTCACGGACAGGACGACCAGGTTCTCCTTCCGGAGGAGCGAGACGAGACTGATCTCGGTGTCCGCGAACCGGGCGCCGCTGACCGTCTTGCCGCTGGGTGACTTTGCCGTGTATACGAAGTCGGGCATGTTCCGTGTCCTCTTGGTGTCGGGTCGGTTCCGTCTAGTTCCTCAGTCCCACCGCGAGATCGGGCCTGCTCCGCCCGAGTTCGCGAAGGATGCCCTTCACGTCGTTCGTGACAACGATGGCCAGCTCGGCCGTGATCCTGTTGTCGCCGACGAGTGTGAGGAGCGACGCGTTCAGGCTGTGCATACCGTCCTTTGCACCGGTCTCGATGGACGACCGGAGCTGCTGCAGGTTGTTCTCCCTGATCAGGTTCCGGACGGCCGAGGTCGCCACCATCAGCTCTGTAGCAAGACACCGGCCTACTCCACACGCTTCCGGAAGAAGCTTCTGGACGAGCACGCCCTGAAGACACATCGACAACTGGGTCCTCACGCCCTGCTGCTCGTGCGGCGGGAAGATGTCGATGATTCGGCTGATCGCCTGGGGCGCGTCGTTCGTGTGGACGGTCGAGAGCACGAGGTGCCCGGTCTCCGCGAGCGTCAGCGCCGTGCGGACGCTCTCGAGGTCGCGGATCTCGCCGATGCAGATGACGTCCGGGTCCTGCCTGAGAACCTGGCGGACGGCGTCTGGGAACGACGTCGCGTCCCTGCCGATCTCGCGCTGGTTCACGAGCGAGAATTTGTGGGTGTGGAGGTACTCGATCGGGTCCTCGATCGCGAGGATGTGCACGTTGTGCGTCGTGTTGATGTAGTCGATCATCGAGGCGAGGGTCGTCGACTTCCCGGAGCCCGTGGGCCCGCTGACGAGGACGAGACCGGAGAGCTTCTCGCAGAAGTCGCGCATGATGAGCGGCACCCCGAGCTCCTCCATGGACGGGATCTCCCACGGCAGATGTCTGATCGCCGCGGAGACACTGCCCCGCTGGAGGAAGACGTTCACCCTGAACCGGCCCAACCCTTCCACACTGAATGACGTGTCCAGGCCCTTCTCGGCCTCGAACTTCGCGATCCGCCGCTCGTCGAGGATCGCGTACGAGTACTCGCGGCTCGTCACGGGATCGAGCGGCGGGTGGTCGGTCGCGACCAAAGTTCCGTCGATCCGGTACTGCGGGGGCACACCGGCCGTGATGTGGAGGTCAGAGGCCCTCCGCTCGACCATCTCGTCCAACAGCTTCTTGATTTCCGGCGTCATAATTCGCTCCAGTCGTCCGCCCCGCCCCGGCGACCCTACGCCGCGACGCTGAGCACTTCGTCTATCGTCGTGAGCCCGATACGTACCTTCTCCATGCCGTTCTGAGCAAGCGGCCTCATGCCGTCGGCAATCGCCTGGTCCCTGATCCCCGGTCCCACCGTGCCGCTGAGCACCAGGTCCTTCACTGCGCGCGTGATCGGGAAGATCTCGTAGATCGCCATCCTCCCCCGGTAGCCTGTCTGCCCGCAATCCGAGCAACCCTTGCCGTGGTAGAAGGTCACCTCGCCGGCGTCGGGCAGCCACTCGTGGAACCGGTCGATCAGCCCCTGGGTCGGCTGGTACGGCTCGCGGCAGTTCTCGCAGATCTTCCGAACGAGGCGCTGCGCGATGGCGAGGTTGAGAGAGGCGCAGAGAAGGTACGGCTCGACCCCCATGTTCAGGAGCCGGTCGATCGTCGACGTGGCGTCGTTCGTGTGCAGCGTGCTGAAGACGAGGTGTCCCGTCTGTGCCGCCTTGATCCCGATCGACGCGGTCTCGAGGTCGCGGATCTCGCCGACGAGGATCACGTCCGGGTCCTGTCGCAGGAACGACCGGAGCGCAGCCGCGAAGTCCAGCCCGATGTCCGGCCTCGCGCGCACCTGGTTGATCCCGGCCAGCTCGTACTCCACGGGATCCTCGACCGTCATGATGTTCTTGTCCGGCGTGTTGATGAACGTCAGCGCCGAGTAGAGCGTCGTCGTTTTCCCGCTCCCCGTGGGCCCTGTGAGGAGCACCATGCCGTGCGGCTCCGTGATCGCCGCCTGGATGATCGAGAGGGAACGGTCGTCGAAACCGAGGTCCGCGAACTCGGTCATGAGGTTCGTCTTGTCGAGAAGACGCATGACGACCTTCTCGCCGTAGATCGTCGGGATGACCGAGACGCGGATGTCGACGACCTTGGACATGATTCGCACCCTGCAGCTTCCGTCCTGGGGAAGCCGCCGCTCCGCGATGTTGAGGCCGGAGAGGATCTTGATCCTGGAGGTGATCGCCCACTGCATCCGCTTCGGCGGAGGGAGGATCTCCCTGAGTCGACCGTCGACTCTGATCCTCACGGCCAGGCCCTTCTCACGCGGCTCGATGTGGATGTCGCTCGCGCCTTCCTCGATCGCCTGGAGCATGATGAGGTTCACGAGCCGGATGACGGGCGCGTCGTTCGGCTCGATCGAAAGCTGCTCGGTGTCCGCCTCGGCGCGTCCGTCGCCCTCGACCTCGACGTCGAGGATGCTCTGGATGCTCTCCTCGATGTCGATCTCCTCGCCGTAGTACTGCTCGATGATCGCGACGATCTCCTCGGGGTCTGCGGCGGCCGGCTTGATCTCGTAGCCCGTGTTGGCCGTCACGGTATCGGTCGCGATGACGTCGTACGGATCGCTCATCGCAACGAGGAGGGTGTCCTCCTCCCTGCCGACCGCGACGAGGCAGAACCGCCTCGCCATCTCCCGGGGGATCAGGCGGACGACGTGGCAATCGATGTCGAGGTCCGACAGAGCGAGCCTCGCACCAGCTTCTGGCTCCATGTGGCTCACGTGCTAAGTCCTTGTCCTGTGACGAGTTCAAACGGCGGATTACATCCGCCCAGTCCTAAGATGCAAGGCACATGCCAGTCTGGGCAGAACGGGTGTGTAGGGTATAACTACAGGAGGGAAGGCACGTTAACTCAGATCACTCAGCCGAAATGGAACGGGCCCCGGTGAGCTGGTCCCGGAGCCTCTCGCATCCTGCAAAACGTCCGGTTCCGGGGATGTTCCAGGTGTCTCCTGCCAGGCGCTCGCCTCGCTTCTGGCGCTCACGAACGCGCGCACGAGGACGCTGTCGAACTGGGTCCCGGCGGCGTCCTCGAGGACTGTGAGTGCCTCGCTGACCGTGAGGGCGTCGCGATAGGGACGGCGCGACGTGAGGGCGTCGAAGGCGTCGGCCACGCCGAGGATGCGCGCGCCGAGCGGGATCTCGCTCCCCGCCACCCCGTCGGGATACCCGCTTCCGTCGAATCGCTCGTGGTGGTGCCGGACGATCTTGATGACCTCCGCCAGCTCCTCGATCGGTTCGAGGATCTTCTCGGCGAGGACCGGGTGCTGCTGGACGAGGTCCCACTCTGCCGCGTCGAGCTTGCCGGGCTTGTTGAGGACGTTCTCCCTGATGCCGATCTTCCCGATGTCGTGCAGGAAGCCGGCGAGCCAGATGTTCTCCACCTCGTGCTCGGAGAGCTTGAGATACCTCGCGATCCTCACGGACTCTTCCGCCACGCGCGTCGAGTGGCCCTGCGTGTACTCGTCCTTTGCTTCCAGCGCCTGGGCGAGGGCCTTGATGCTCGAGAGGAAGAGCCTGCGGAGCTCCTGGTTGGCCTCGTAGAGCTGTTTCGTGCGCTCCTGGACCTTCTCTTCGAGGAGCCGCTGATACTCGCGGTTCTCCTCGACGAGCCTCTTCTTCTCGACGGCGCGCTTGACGGTGAGCGCCAGCTGCGCGAGGTTCAGGGGCTTCGAGAGGTGATCGTATGCGCCGAGCCTCATGGCTTCGAGCGCGTTGTCCATGTCGGGAGCGCCGGTGATCATGATCACCCCGACGTCCTCGTTCATGAGCCTGATCTGTCTCAGGAGGTCGACGCCGTCCATCCCCGGCATGTGGATGTCGGAGAGCACGCACTCGTAGTCGCCCTGTGAGAGCCGTGAGAGAGCCTCGTCGGCGTCGCCCGCGCCTTCGCACAGGTATCCCTCGTCCGTGAGGATCCTGCACACGATCTCGCGGATGCAGGACTCGTCGTCGACGATCAGCACTCTGCCCTTCGGCTCGTTCAACTCCTGAGACATCGTCTCGCCCCCTGTCGCCGGCCCGCACAACGCAGCACCCCGGAGCGGATCGCACGCTGCGACCCGATGGGCGCACGGGGAAGCGGCAGCCGCCCGACGGTCGGACGGCGCCACAGCCGTTTCTCGCAGAGCGTCACTCGGGACGCCCGCAGTGCCACAGGAAGCAAGTTCCGTTCCGGCGGCGGGACACGATCGAGTGACCTCCCCCGAATCCCGGAGAGGGAACCACTCTGCAACAGAGCGAGGGGCAGGCTGCACGCCTGCCCCTCGATACGTCTTCTGCGGTCCCGCGACGGCTACCGCCCGATGTCCTCGATGTCGACCTGCCGCCACTCCCTGGAGATGCGGTCCCACCGATAGCACTTCACCGTGTCGACGAACTCGTCGTCCGAGAGGACGTACTCCACGGAGACCTCGCTCCCGACCCTCTTCGAGAACGACGTCTTCTCGTCGATGACGACCGGTTTCTTCGATCTCTCGAGCTTCATCTTCCCCGACGCTCCGTCGAAGACGACGGTCTCGACGGTCATCCTGCGCTCGGGGTAGTCCTCGATCGTGTGGTCGATGAAGCCGAAGAGCTTCTCGATCCGGTCGACCAGACCTTCCCACTTCTTCTGATGCATCGGCTCCCCTGTCCGGGGCCCGCGCGTTCCGCCTGCTCCGCAACCCTGCGCGCGCTGCGTTCCCCGCCAGGATTATACCGGAGCCGCGCACTCCCGCGAAGCGCCGAACGGCGCTCACCCGGACCGGTCCGGCCGGGTCGGGCCGGGCTGCCGGAGCATCGATCTGTGGCGCTCGGCGGCCAGTTCTGGTAAGCTCGTTCGCGGCGAACAACTTCGGGCGCGGCAACAGAGAGGCAGGCGGAGTGGGCACTACGAACATCAAGAGGATCCTGGTGACGGGATCGGAGGGGCAGATCGGCTCGGAACTCGTCGGCGACCTCCGGACGCAGTACGGAGCCGACAACGTGGTCGCTTCCGACCTGAGGGCGCCGATCGCTGAGGGGGAAGCTCAGGCGGGACCGTTCGAGATCGCCGACGTTACCGACAGGAAGAAGCTCGAGGACATCCTGCGGCGATACCGGATCGACACAGTGGTCCACATGGCCGCGATCCTCTCCGCCAAGGGCGAGAGGGAACCCGCGCTCGCCTGGGACGTGAACGTCACCGGCCTCATCAACGTGCTCGAGCTGGCCCGGGAGCTGGACCTCAACCGCGTCCTCTGCCCGAGCTCGATCGCCGTCTTCGGCGCCGGGTGCCCGAGCGAGAACACCCCGCAGGAGACGGTCCTGCTCCCCTCGACCATGTACGGGATCACGAAGGTCGCGGGCGAGCTCCTGTGCGACTACTACGTCGACCGCTTCGGAGTCGACGCGAGGGGACTCCGCTATCCCGGCATCGTGTCGGCGGAGACGCTCCCCGGCGGCGGCACGACCGACTACGCGGTCGAGATCTACTACGCGGCCGTCGAGGGGAAGCAGTTCCGCTGCTTCGTCAGCGAGGACACGAGGCTTCCCATGATGTACATGCCCGACTGCATCAAGGGCACGATCCAGCTCCTTGAGGCCGACTTCGACTCGCTCGTGCATCACGGCAACTTCAATCTGGCGTCGATGAGTTTCAGTGCCGGTGAGCTCGCTGAGTCGATACGGCGCCGCATCCCCGAGTTCGACGTCGTCTACGAGCCGGACTACCGGCAGGCGATCGCCGACTCCTGGCCCTCGTCGATCGACGACTCGGCGGCGCGCGAGGAGTGGAGCTGGAACCCGTCGTACGACCTCGGCGCGATGACCGAGGACATGCTCGACAGGCTTTCGAGGCGACACGCCGAGGGGCGGCTCTACAGGGAGCAGCCTGCCTGACGCGCGACGAACATGCACATCAACGATCGAGGGGCCGCGGCGAACGCGGCCCCTCGGCTGTTTCTGACTCCGCGGCACTCTCCGGCCCGCGAGCTACATCCCGTACTTCTCGACGATCCCCTTCTTGTCGAGGCCGAGGATGCCGTACTTCTCCCCCACCTTCTTGAAGGCGGCGACGCACTTGTCGATGTGCTCCTTCTCGTGCGCGGCCGAGAGCTGCACGCGGATCCTCGCAGCGCCGGCGGGGACGACAGGGAAGAAGAACCCGATCACGTAGATCCCCTCGGCGTACATGTCGCGCGACATGTCGTTCGCGAGTTTCGCGTTGTAGAGCATCACGGGCACGATCGGCGTCACGCCCTCCCTCACGCTCAACCCGGCCTTCGTGATCTCCTCCCGGAAGTACTTCGTGTTCTCCTCGAGCTTGTCCCTCCGCTCGGTCGTCTTCGAGAGGATGTCGATCACGCGGATCGTCGCGGCGACGATCATAGGCGAGAGCGAGTTCGAGAAGAGGTACGGCCTCGCCTTCTGCCGGCAGAGCTCGACGAGCTCCTTCCGACCTGAGACGCACCCACCCGAAGCGCCGCCCAGGGCCTTCCCGAACGTCGTCGTGATGAGGTCGATCCTGTCCATGAGCCCGAAGTGCTCGTGGGTCCCTCGTCCCGTCTTCCCGATGAAACCCGACGCGTGCGACTCGTCGACCAGGACCATCGCGTCGTACTCCTCGGCGAGATCGCACATCTCGTCGAGCGGACAGAGGTCGCCGTCCATCGAGAAGACGCCGTCGGTGACGATGAGACGGTGGCGCTTGTCCTGGTGAAGTTCGAGCTTCTTCCTGAGGTGCTTCATGTCCATGTGCTTGAACGTGTCGTACTCGGCCGAGCAGAGTCGGATGCCGTCGACGAGCGAGGCGTGGATGAGCCGGTCGGCGATGATGACGTCTTCCGGCTCGAGAACCGCCTCGAAGACGCCGGCGTTCGCGTCCATGCACGACGGGAAGAGCAGCGTGTCCTCCATCCCGAGGAACACCGACACCTTATCCTGCAGCTCGCGGTGGATGTCCTGGGTACCGCAGATGAACCTCACGGAGCTCATCCCGTAGCCGCGCTCCTCCAGCCCGTCGTGCGCGGCCTTGATCACGTCGGGATGGCTCGAGAGGCCGAGGTAATTGTTCGCGCAGAAGTTCAGGACCTTCTCGTGGGGCGCCCCCTCGGGATACTCCACCTCGATCTCCGCGTCCTGCGGCGACCAGATGAACCGCTTCTCCTTGTACAGCCCCTTCTCCTTGATCGCGTCGATGCTCTCGGCGAACATCCGACGCCTCGTGTCGGAATAGGCCATGTGAACCTGCTCCCTCTCTCCGTTCCCCGTCCGCGATGCGGCTCGGGCGGCGGCCGCGGGCGCGGTGCCCGCGGTACGACGCGCTAGTCCGTGTGCTTCTCCACGATCCCGACGATCGAGTTCACCGTGTCGAACGCCTCGGGGGTCGCGTCCGCATCGGGAATGCTGATGCCGTACCTCTTCTCGAGGAACGCCTTCAGGGAGACCATCGAGAAGCTGTCGACGAGGCCCGAGGAGATGAGCGGCGTATCGTACGTCACCTCCATTTCGTCCTCCTCGACGTACTCGTCGATCACGTACTCGAGAACCACGTCTCTGATCTCGTCCATGTCGTCCTTCCTCCGCGCAGCGCCGGCCTCGCGGCCGGCCCGCGGCCGGTCCGCTCTAGTCGTCCTCGAGCGTCGAGAGGTCACCGACCTCTTCGCCCCACTCGAGGGCCCGAAGGTACCGCCTCAGGATCTTCCCGGAGCGCGTCTTCGGGAGCTTGTCCACGTACTCGATCTCCTGCGGCATCGCCAGAGGCGACAGCCGCTTCCTTATGAAGTTCATGACGTTGAGCTCGAGGTCGCCCGACGGCTCGAAGCCGGGGTTCAGCGTCACTATCGCTTTCACGACCTCCATGTTCACCTTGTCGGGCTTGCCGATGGCCGCGGCCTCCGCAATCGCCTCGTGCTCGACGAGCGCCGATTCGATCTCGAACGGACCGACGAGGTGCCCACCGGTGTTGATGACGTCGTCGTCCCTCCCCACGAACCAGAAGTAACCGTCCGCGTCGATGCTCGACCGGTCGCCCGAGACGTACCAGAGTCCCTCGTCCGTGCGGAGCTCGTCCGGGGTCGCGCCGTCCGAAGCGCCGACGAACTTGCTTCGGTAGACGTCGTCCTGCCCCCGGTACTCGCGGAACATCGCGGGCCACCCGGGGCTGAACGCGATGAGTCCCACCTTGCCCACCTCGTCGATCGGTTCGTGCGTCTTGAGGTCCAGGAGCGCCGCGGTGATCCCCGGGAACGCCTTGCCCATCGACCCGGGCCTGACCTGCATGCCGGGGAAGTTCGTGATCATGATCGAACCGGTCTCGGTCTGCCAGTAGGTGTCGAGGAACGGGAGGCCGTACGCCTTCTCGCTCCAGACGACGGCCTCGGCGTTCAGTGGCTCACCGACCGACGCGAGATGCCGAAGCGACGAGAGATCGTACTTCGCAACGACCTCCTCCCCGTCCCGCATGAGCGAGCGAATGGCGGTCGGCGCGGAATACCAGACGGTGACCCGGTTGTCCTGGATGAACTGGTACCAGCGCGACGAGGTGAACCCGGAGTCGAGCACGCACTGCGTGACGCCGAGGGCCCACGGTCCGATGATCCCGTAGCTCGTGCCGGTGACCCAGCCGGGGTCCGCCGTGCACCAGTAGACGTCGTCGTCCCGGAGGTCGAGGACCCACGACGTCGTGAGCACCTGTCCCCAGATCGAGCCGTGCGCGTGCTGCGCGCCCTTCGGCTGACCGGTCGTGCCCGAGGTGTAGTGGAGGACCGACCGGGTCTCGGGACCCGCGGCGTAGGACTCGAAGTCCTCGACCCGGGCTGCCTTCTCGACGTCGAAAAAGAGCTCGTCGTCCTTGAGCTTCGACTCGTTGCCGGCGACGACGATGACCTTCTCGAGCGACGGGAGCCGATCCCGGATCTTCCGTACTTTGCGGGCGTGCTTCTGCGTGGTGAGAATCGCCCGCGTGCCGGCGCTCGCGAGCCTGACCTCGAGCGACTCTTCGCCGAACGCGCAGAAGAGCGGCTGGACGATCGCTCCCATCTTGAGGACGCCCAGGAACGAGAAGTAGAGGCTCGGGATCTTCTCCATGAAGACGCAGACCCTGTCCCCCGGTTCGATGCCCTGACGCACCAGGAAGTCCGCGAATCCGTTCGAGTAGATGCGGACGTCGTCGAACGTGTAGGTCGCCTTCTTGTCGCCGAACCCCTCCCAGACGAGCGCGACCTTGTCGGCCATCCCGCGTGCGCAGACGCGATCTGAGCAGATCGCGCCGATGTTGAGGAGCTCCCCTTCCTCCCAACCGAGGATCTCCTTCGCGATCCCCCAGTCGAAGTCCTTCAGTCTCTCTTCGTAAGAACCGATGTTGCTCAATGCCGTTCCTTTCCCGGTGGTCCTGGTGGAGCTCACGGTGCCTCCCGCGCCGGCCCCGACTCGGCCTCGAGGACGACGACCGCGACCGCGCTCCTCCTGGAGTGGGCGACCGAGAGCCGCGCCGAGGAGACTCCTCTCTCCCGCGCGCGCGCGAGAGCCGTTCCCGTCATGCGCAGTTCGAGTTCGCCCGATTCCTCCCGCCGGACCTCGACGTCCTTCCACGAGAGCCCCTGGGACAACCCCGCCCCCAGGGCCTTCATGACAGCCTCCTTGGCCGCGAACCTGGCCGCGTAGCTCTCCCACGGCCGCGCCCGCGACGACGAGTAGCTGATCTCATCGGGAAGGAACAGCTCCCGGATGAGGTCGTCGGTCAGCCGCGCGCGGAAGTCCTCCAGATCGACGATGTCGATTCCCACTCCGACGATCAAGACGCGCCTCCGCCGAGAGCCTGACTCCGATCGGGTCCGAGTATTCTACCGCGACCGGGGCACCGCGGTCAACGGCGAGGGCTGGAGCCCCCATCGGATCCGCTCCCGGATCCGGTCGTGCCCGCTGGGGCGGGCGCAGGCACGGGGCCGCGGAGCCGGTAGAGGGCCTTGATGAGCCCCCAGCTCGCTCGCTCTTCCGCGATCCCCACCGAGCAGTCGGAGGGCCACGACGGCATGTTCGGCGCTCCCGGCGAGGGGATCGTCATGAACCAGTCCTCGGCGCTCGACGAGTTCCCGTCGATGCCGCCCGGACACCTCCCGAGCGAGTTCCCCTGAGGGACGCCGGCGGCGTGAGCGGGATCCGCGCAGGTCGTCCAGGTGATGGGAACCGGGTCGGCGACACCGGCCCAGTTGACGCCGTCCACGACCGTGGCGCAGTCGATGGCGGCGGTCGTGTCTTCCCCGGTGGCGATGAGAATCCCGTCCCCGCCGTTCGCGAGCGCGATGTCGATGTCGGACCCGGCGCAGTGCCGCAGATTCGGGACATCGGGGTTGTCGTTGTCGTCCGACGGGTGGACGAACTCCCAGTCGGCGTGCGTGAGATCCGGCTCGATCTCCCCGGCGATGGCGTCGACCGCGATCAGCACGATCTGGCCGGGCCAGATCGGGTGCTCGAAGCCTCCCCGCTCTCCCGGGAACCGGAAGACCGGCTCGGGCATGCCGTCGTCGCCCTCGTCGGTCATCACGGCCCCATCGAGGAACGCGACGGTTCCCCCGGTGTTCACGAGCTCGACGTACTCGTTGTGCGCGTCGTAGCCCGGTACGTAGTAGTGAATCTCGTTCAGAACGACGCTGTTCCAGACTTCGAGCCCCCGCGCCGCGCCGGCGACGCAGAACACCCAGAGCGCTACAAGGAGCATCCGTGCCATCGTCACACCCTCCCCTCACAAGGCGCACGGTCCGTGGCGCCCGCACAAGGGCGCCGGAGCGGAAGGTCGTGGAGCAGGGACCGCACCAGAACCCGCCCGTCACAGAAGGAGCCCTATTGCCGGGCACGATTCCGGCACCTGCGGATGCGTGTTGCGGGCGAGGCGTCAACTCGGTGGACGGGTGCGCGGACGCCCCGCCGCGGCTATACCCTCGCGATTCCTGACAAAGTGGGTTAGAATAGAAGAGACGGAGATACCGGGCTCCCGAAGCGCCCTGCGAATCGACCCCTGGAGGGTCTCCACAAGGAAGGACACCAGGAATGACTCGTCGACTGGCCCTCTCCGGGCTCATCGCGGTCCTCGCTCTGGCCGCTCTCTGGACGATTCAGATCGCCGGCCCGGCCGACCCGGCCGCGGAGGGCTCCGTCACGCTCGCGGAGATCGACGCCCGCGCCGCACGGCTCAAGGCCGACATGAAGGCGGAGATCGCCGCCGACGGGAAGCTCTACGAGCCCGGCGCGTTTCCGAACGACTGGGCGTTCGTCCAGCGCGCGTACCCCTACAACAGCCTCAACATCGAGCAGCTCGACGAGGCCCTCGAGGACGCCCGGGCCATGCGGCTCGCGGCGAACCGCAGCAGGAACGTCCAGTGGGTCGAGCGCGGTCCCACGAACATCGGGGCGCGGATCGCCGACATTGTCGTTCACCCGACGAACCCGAACATCGTCTACGCCGCCATGGGCAACGGGGGCGTCCACAAGACGGTGGACGGCGGCACGACCTGGGAGCCGATCTTCGACGACCAGCCGGTCCTCACGATCGGCGCGATCGCGCTCTGCCCCGACGACCCCGACGTCATCTACGTCGGCACGGGCGAGGCGACCGCCTCGAGCTTCAGCTGGTTCGGGAAGGGCATGTACAAGTCCGAGGACGCGGGACAGACGTGGAGCTACATCGGCCTCGAGGAGACCCGGTACATTGCCCGGGTCGTGGTCGATCCCAAGGACGCCGACCGCATCTGGATCGCCGCGACCGGCGCCATCTTCGACGCGGACTCGAACCGCGGCATCTACCGCTCCCTGAACGCGGGGGTCACGTGGGAGAAGGTGTTCGCGCTCACCGATTCGACGGCGGCGATCGACGTCGCGATCAACCCCGACCATCCGGACACGGTCTACGCGGCGATGTGGGAGCGCATGCGGCGCCGCACCTACAGGACGTCCGGCGGCCCCTCGAGCGGCATCTGGCGGTCGGTAGACGGCGGCGACTCGTGGGAGGAGCTCGTGGACGGACTCCCCTGGGGACTCGGGAGGATCGGGCTCTCCGTGGCCGCCTCGAGCCCGAACATCGTCTACGCGATCTACGCCGACGATCCGGGCTACTTCTACGGCGTCTACAAGTCGACGAACCACGGCGACAGCTGGTCGATGGTCAACGCCGCCTCGCTCTCGAACCTGTTCAGCTCGTTCGGCTGGTACTTCGGGCAGATCCGCGTCGACCCCACCGACCACAACCGCGTCTTCACACTCGGAGTCCCGATGTACCGCACGGAGTTGGGCGGAGGATTCTGGAACGAGGTCGCCGATGAGAACCACGTCGACCACCACGCCCTGGCGTTCGACCCGTCGAACCCCTCCCGCGTCTGGGACGGGAACGACGGCGGCCTCTACGTCTCGAACAACTCCGGCGACAGCTGGACGAAGCTCTACGACCAGCACACGAACGAGTTCTACGCGATCGAGATCGACTACCTGCATCCCGAGCGTCTCTACGGCGGAACGCAGGACAACGGGACGCTCAGGACGGCGACCGGCGGCACCGACAACTGGGAGCGGATATTCGGAGGCGACGGCTTCTACGTCCTCGTCGACCCGACCGACTCCGACGTGATCTACTGCGAGTACCAGTGGGGCAACATGTACAAGTCGACGAACTTCGGGCTCAACTGGGACTGGGCGCTCGACGGCGTCGACGACGGGGACCGCAGGAACTGGAACACCCCGATCGTGATGGACCCCACCGACAACGAGACCCTCTACTTCGGCACGTACCGCGTCTGGAAGACGACGAACGCGACGGACAGCTGGACGGCCATCAGCCCGGACCTCACGAACGGTGACCAGGGAGCGAACTTCGGGACGATCACGACGATGGCGGTCGCACCCTCGAGCCCTGTCGTCGTCTACGCCGGGACGGACGACTCGAACGTGTGGAAGAGGCAGGCGTTCGGCGGAGACTGGGTCAACATCTCCGGCGACCTCCCCGACCGGTGGGTGACGAGGGTGGCGGTCGACCCGACGAACTCGTCGATCGTCTACGTCACGTTTTCGGGCCTGCGCTGGGACGAGAACATCTCGCACGTCTACCGCTCCGACGACGCCGGTGCGACCTGGGACGCCATCGACGGCAACCTCCCCGACGGCCCGGTCAACGTGATCGCCGTCGACCCGGAGATTCCGACGACGCTCTACGTCGGCATGGACGTCGGTTGCTTCTACACGACCAACCTCGGGGCCTCGTGGAACGTGCTCGGGGACGGGCTCCCGGCGGTACCGGTCTACGACATCAAGATCCACCAGCCGACGCGGACGCTCGTCGCGGGAACGTACGGACGATCGATGCTCTCGATCGATCTCGACGCGGTGGCGGGCGTGCCCGACGACACAGAGATTCCCTCGCTCGTCGCGGAGATCTCGAACTACCCCAACCCGTTCAACCCGGTCACGACCGTGAGCTACGCGCTCGTGGAGGCAGCGAACGTCGACCTCGCGGTCTACGACCTCGCCGGCCGCCGCGTGCGGACGCTCGAGTCGGGCAGCAGGTCGGCCGGACGACACGAGACGGTGTGGAACGGGACGTCCTCGGACGGAAGACCGGTCGCGAGCGGGACGTACTTCCTCCGCATGGACGCGGGAGGGCGCGTCTCGGTCGGGAAGATGAATCTCGTCAAGTAGTGTGAGCGGACGTCGGAACGGCCGGTGCGGCCGAGCCGCCGCTGCAGGCGCAGCGTCCGCGATCAGGAGTGCGACATCCACGGAGGCCGTCGGGAGGAGATCCCGGCGGCCTTCAGCATTCTGAAGGAGGCCTCGTTGGCCTTCGCGACGATCTCGGCGGCATCCGCGGTCGCGAGCTTCCCCTCGTCGACGACGACGCGGCCGTTCACGATCGTGTGGTCGACCGTGTGATTGAATCCGGCGTAGACGATCGCCGCGAGCGGGTCGGAGAGCGCTCCCGCGTAGCCGAGCCTGCGCATGTCGATCGTCACGAGATCGGCCGCCTTCCCCACCTCGACCGACCCGCATTCGTCACGCCCGAGGATAGCCGCGCCGCCGCGCGTCGCGAGGCGCACGACCTCCTCGGCGGTGATCGCATCGGGGCCGCCCGCGAGAAGCTGGACGAGGAGGCAGCTCCGGAGCTCGCCGAGCATGTCCGACGTGTCGTTGCTCGCGCTCCCGTCGACTGCGAGCCCGACGCGGACGCCCTTCCGGAGCATCTCGGGCACGGGCGCCACCCCGGAGGAGAGGCGCATGTTCGAGGTCGGACAGTGCGCGACGCCCGTTCCCGTCGCGGCGAGGAGATCGAGTTCCCCCGGCTCGAAGTGGACGCCGTGCGCGAACCAGACGTCACCACCCACCCACCCGTGCTTCTCCATGAGCGCGAGCGGCCGGAGCCCGTAGCGCTCGAGGCAGTAGTCGGTCTCGTCGGCGGTCTCGGCGAGGTGCGTGTGAAGGAGCACGCTCTTCTCACGCGCAAGCGCGGCGGTCTCGGTCATCAGGCGGTCGGTCACCGAGAACGGCGAGCACGGCGCGAGCGCGATGCGGGTCATCGCGAACGGCTTCGGGTCGTGGAAGTGCTCGACGAGCCGCTCCGAATCCCTGAGGACCTCTTCCTCACGCTGGACGACCGCGTCCGGCGGAAGACCGCCGTCGGACCTCCCGCGCGACATGCTGCCGCGCGTCGGGTGGAACCTGATCCCCAGCTCGAGCGCGGCCTCGACCTCGATCCCGATCAGGTCCTCGTCGACCCCTTCAGGGAAGACGTACATCTGGTCGCTCGCCATCGTGCACCCGGTGAGCAGGAGCTCCGCACACGCCAGCCGCGTGCTCGCCCGGATCGCCTCGGCGTCGAGCGTGGCCCAGACTTCGTAGAGCGTTGCGAGCCAGTCGAAGAGCTTCTGGTTCTGGGCCTCGGGGACGTTCCGCTGCAGCGTCTGATAGAAGTGGTGGTGCAGGTTGACGAACCCCGGGAGGACGAGCATCGAGGAGCAGTCGATCACGCGGGCGCCGTCCGGGGGTTCGATCGACTCCTCGATCCTCGCCACCGTCGGGCCGTCGATGAGAACGTCGACCCCGGTGAGGACGTCGCCGGCGTCGTTCATCGTGGCCAGCTGGAAGACGTTCCTGAGCAGGATCACGTTCGGCCTCCGTCACGCACTCCCGTCTCGTCCCGCTCACCCGTTCCGTCGGCCGCGGCGAGCGCCGCGATTCCGGCGAGCACCTTCTCCGGGGTGAACGGGAGGTCGCGGAGCCTCGCGCCCGTCGCGGCGTAGATCGCGTTCGCGACCGCGGGAGCCACGACGTTGACCGGGACCTCCGAGACGCTCTTGGCGCCGAACGGCCCTGTCGGCTCGTCGGTCTCCACCAGGATCGAGCGGATCGGCGGCGCGTCGACCGACGAGAAGACACGGTAGTCGCGGAGGTTGTCGTTCACCATCCGTCCGTTCCCGTCGAAGAGCATCTCCTCAGAGAGCGCGTACCCGAGCCCCATGAGGACGGCGCCCTCGATCTGCCCCTCGGCGAGCGCGGGGTTGATCGCGTGTCCGAGGTCGATCGCGCAGACGAAGTCCGTGACGTCGACACGGCCCGTCTCGACGTCGACCTCGACCGTGCAGCACGCCGCGGCGAAGGGCGGCGGGCAGTCTAACGTCACGTTCGACGCGGTGAACGAGACCTGCTCCTTCTCCTCACCGTACATCGCCGCGTTCGCGACCTCGGGCAACGGGACGCTCCGGCCCGAGGGCGCGGTCACCTTCCCGTCGGCGCAGGTCAGGCCTTCGGGACCCTCTCCCAGGATTGTCGCCGCGTGTACGAGCAGGCGGTCGCGCACCATCTCCGCGGCCTTCACGACGGCCCCGCCGCTCACGTACGTCGTGCTCGAGGCGTACGCGCCGACGTCGAACGGCGTCCGGTCGGTGTCCGACGAATAGACGACGATCTTCTCGGGCGTGACTCCCAGCACTTCGGCGGCCATCTGCGCGAGGATCGTGTCGCTCCCCGTGCCGAGGTCGGTCGCGCCGACGAGCAGGTTGAAGGAACCGTCCTCGTTCGCCTTGATGCTCGCGGCCCCCATGTCGTCACCGGGGATGCCGCTCCCGTGCATGGCAAAGGACATCCCTTTCCCCACGCGCGACTGCGGCGCGTTCCCGGACGCTCCGAACTCGCCGGGCTTGAGCTCCGCGCGCCACGCGTCCCAGTCCGCGTCTTCGCTGACGCGGCTCCAGCACTCGGCCAGCCCGTTCGTTCGGATGACCCTGCGGAAGCCTTCCTTCCCCTCGCCGAGCTTCGGGGCGATCGGGTCCTCGTCGCCCTCCCGGATGGCGTTCATGAGACGGAACTCCGCCGGGTCCATTCCAAGCGCGTGTGCGATCTCGTCGGTGTGCGAGTCGAGGGCGAAGTAGCCCTGCGGCGCGCCGTACCCGCGACAGGCGCCGCCGACCGGGAGGTTCGTGTAGACGGTGTCGTTCGAGAACGCGATCGCGGGCGACCGGTAGAGCGGCAGCGACTTCGAGCCCGTGTTCGACGGGACCGTGAGCCCGTGGCTCCCGTAGGCGCCGGTGTTCGTGAGGACCGTGAGCTCGCGCGCGAGGATCGTCCCGTCCGCGGCGACGCCCGTCTTGAGCCTGAGGATCTGCGGGTGCCGGGTGCGCGACGCGACGAGCTCCTCGCTCCTGTCGAGGCTGAGCTTGACCGGCCTCCGGGTCGCGAGGGTCAGCGCGGCGCAGACGTCTTCGACCACGACCTCCTGCTTGACCCCGAACCCGCCACCGATCCTGGGTTTCACGACGCGGACGTCGTGGAGCGGCACCTCGTTCACCCGCGAGACGATCCGCCGGACGTGGAACGGGACCTGCGTGCTCGTGACGATCACGAGCCGGCCCTTCTCGTCGAGGGACGTGACGGCGATGTGCGGTTCGGACGGGTTCGCCTGAACGTACTGCACGCGGTAGGTGTGCTCGAAGACGCGGTCGGCGGCGGCGAACCCCGCCTCCACGTCGCCGACCTCTGCGTCGACGTGCGCGACGAGGTTGCGCGAAGCGTCGAGGATCCCCGTCGCGTCGTCCTCGTCGTGGATCGTCGGGGCGCCGTCGTCCATGGCACGCTCGAAGTCGAGCACCGGCTCGAGCACCTCGTACTCGACCTCGATCAGATCGCACGCCCGCTTCGCGAGCACCGGCGTCTCGGCGGCCACGGCCGCCACCCTGTCCCCCACGAACCGGACCTTCCGGTCGAGCATCACCGAGTCGTACGGCGAGGGCTCGGGACAGTTCTGACCGGCCGTGGAGTGGGGCACGCGCGGGACGTCCTCGTGGGTGAGAACGGCGTGCACGCCTTCGAGAGCGCGCGCCTTCGAGGCGTCGATGGAGACGATCCGGGCGTGCGCGTGGGGACTGCGCTTGATGCGCGCGTGGAGGAGCCCCTCGAACGCGAAGTCGTCGGTGTACTTCGCCCTCCCGGACACGAGACCGATGCCCTCGGTCTTCTCGACGCTCCAGCCGACCGTGGCGTAGCGGTCGTCCTCCGCGAGACGTCGCATCGGGACGACGTGGTCCAGGTCCGGCGTGCGGTCGGCGCCCGCCACGTCCTTGATCGCCTCGATCGCCTTGACGTAGCCGGTGCACCGGCAGAGGTTCCCGGAGATCCCCTCGCGAATCTCATCGTCGCTCGGGCAAGGGTTCGCATCCAGGAGCGCCTTCGCCGAGACGATCATGCCCTGCATGCAGAAGGCGCACTGGGCCGCGCCGTGCCCCAGGAACGCTGACTGAAGGGGGTGCGGGGAGTCGGGATCGCCGATCCCCTCGATGGTCGTGACCTCGCGCCCCTCGACCTGTGCCGCGAGCACCGTGCATGAAGGCACGGGGCGCCCGTCCAGGAGGACGGTGCACGTCCCGCAGCTTCCGGTGCGGCACCCGGACTTGACCCCGCGGGACCCCAGACGGCGGAGGGTGTCGAGAAGGACCTCCGCGGGCTCGACCTCGACCGCGACGTCCCTTCCGTTCACGACGAATCGAAGTTCCATCACTTCTCCGCGGCACGCGCGAGCGCCCGCCTCACGAGGACCCCGATCATCTTCTTCCGATACGCGCCGCTCGCCCTGTGGTTCGACCGCGGGTCGACCGACGCCGAGGCCACCCTCCCCGCCTCCTCGAAGGTCTCCCGCACGGTCGGCTTCCCGCTGAGGAACGCCTCGACCTCGCGGAGCCTGGACGGCGGCCGACCCGTTCCGTTGACGGCGACGCGCGCGTCCGCGATCCCGCCTTCTTCCACGCGCAGCGCGGCGGCCGCGTTCACGATGGCGATGTCGAGCTTGATCCTCCCGAGCTTCTCGAAGGCCGCCGTCAGGCCACGGCTCACCGGGGGGACGCGGACCTCGACGACGAGGTCTCCTTTCCGGTGGAGCGCGCGCCGGTTCGCGTAGAACTCCTCGAGGGAAATCTCGTGCGTCCCCTCGAGGTTCATCGCGATGAGCTCGGCATCAAGAACGAGGAGCGCGGGAGGAAGGTCGGTCGGGTAGTGGGAAGCGATGACGTTGCCGCCCAGGCTCGCCCGGTTTCTGACCGTGTGGGTCGCCACTGCCGCCGCGGCCTCGTGGAGGACTCCGCCCGCGACGTCTGCGACCTGCTGCGAGCGGGCCAGGTCGCAGATGCACGTCCCGGCGCCCAGCGCGAGGCCCGGCCCGGCGCCGGAGCCCTCTTCCCCCGAGCCACCGGCCGCGGGCCGGACGTAGTCCAGACCGGCCGCCGACAGATCGACCAGGAAATCGAGCCTGGACGAGCCCGATGGCACGATGACCGTGCCGCCGGAGACGTACAGGCCGTTCCCCCGGGTCTCGGCGAAGAGCCTGACGGCTTCTTCGGGACTCGTCGGGCGAAGGAGGGCCGAAAGATCCAGCATGGGTGGGTGCTCGAGATTCATGGGAACCGGGGTGGAAGTACGGCTTCCGTTGGCGGCCGCGCCACGCTCTGCGGTGGCGTCACGCTCCGCAGAATACAGGAGGGACTGGGGACGTTCAAGCGTGAAGAGGGCCGTCGACTCGCGCCGGACGGCCCTCTTCGGCGGGTGCCGCACTCCCGACTCAGGCAATGATGGGCGTTCCCGCTACAACACCTCAGTTGTGTCTCTCGTTCTGTCTTGTGGGAAAGGGCCGGAACTCGCGCCCACGGGGTTGACGTCACGGCCGTGAGCTTTATTCACGCGGCCCCCGGAAACCTCACGCCAGTGACCCGGCCGGGGCTCCCCCGTATGAATGAGGGGGCGGACGCCTTCGGCATCCACCCCCTTGGACACGGGGTCTCTGATGACGGTTTCATGGGGGGCGCCCGAGGCCCCGGAGGTTCCGGAGCGTCCGGAGCCCCCTCAGGCCGCCCCTGAGGAGGTCTAGGCGAGGATGTCCCGATCGATCGAGGCCAGGTCCGGGCAGCCCGTCATGAGCATCCCCTTCTTGAGGACGCTCCCGAGGCGCGCCATCTGGAGCTCGACACCCTTCGGTCCTCCCCCGATCGCGGCCCGGATGACGTCCCGGCCGATCAGGACCGCGGTCGCCCCGAGCGCGAGCAGCTTGAGCACGTCGTAGCCCGTCCGGACGCCGCCGTCGGCCGTGATGGCCGCGCGGCCCCCGAGCCGCTCAACGATGGAAGGCAACGTCTCGGCCACCCCGGGGGTCCCGTCGAGCACCCTCCCGCCGTGGTTCGAGACCGCCACGACCGCCGCTCCGGCCTCCACGCAGGCCTCAGCGTCGTCGGCGTCCATGATGCCCTTGAAGATGAACGGGAGATCGGTGAACCCCACGAGCTCGCGCATGTCGGCGATCGTCTTCTTGTAGACGGGCTTGCCGGCGCGGGCGAAGTTCGACGATCCGCACCCGTCGAGATCGACGCCGACCGCGGGGCATCCGACCTTCTCGGCGCGCTCGATGAGAGCTTTGAGCGAATCCTGAGCGCGGGGTTTGAAGATCGGGATCCCCCAACCGCCTGCCTTCTCGATCGAGCGGAGCGCCGGGTTGTCGCCGACCGTGTAGAAGAACGTGTCGCCGCGGAGCGTCATGGTGCCCGCGGCCCTGCACCCCTCGACGCAGGCGACGCAGAAGTCGTCCTCGGAGATCGCGTCGTTGTACTTCGAGACGCCGCTCGTCGATGCGCCCAGGATCGGCATGGAGAGCTCCCGCCCAAGAGGAACGTAAGCCGCGTGTCGGGGTCGACGTGCTCGCCCACGACCCGGGTCCTGAGACGCACCTTCGCCAACGCTTCCACGTTCGCCTGGAAACTCAGTCCCGACCCCACACCGCCCAGACCGATCGGCTTCCCGTAGGCCTCGCGCTGGCAGATGCTGTTCCTGTCGCCGTCGCACCGAGGGTAGACGGCGCAGATTCCCTTGAGCCTGTCGCGCGCCCGGTCCCTCGCCTCCTCGAGCGTCTTGGGCTCGCCGGGACGCTCATCTTCCGCGCCGGTCGCATCCTCCCCGGTCGCCTCGTCGTCCTTCTTCTCGCCGTCGTCTACCCGCTCGAACTTGTCGGGTCCGGCCCCGCAGACCGGACACCGGTCGGGAGGCGAGTCTCCCTTGTGGATGTACTTGCAGATCGTGCAGCGCCAGCTGGCCATCCCTGCCGTCCTCCTGTCGTGTCGGCCGGTTCCGTGCCGGCCGTTCCGCGCTCCCTCGGACGGAGCCGGGTTCTCAGGTTCCCTCCGGTTCGTCGTCTTCGGGTTCAGTCATCCGTCTCGCGTCGAGGACGCGTTCGAGCTCGTCGGCCGGGAGGACCTTCCGCTCGAGCGCGACCTCGCGCACCGTCCGCCCGGAGCGGTACGCCTCCTCGCTGATCTCGGCCGCCGCGTCGTAGCCGATAACCGGCGCGAGCGTCGTCGCGAGGGCGAGGCTCTCCTCCACCTCGCGGCGGCAGCACGCCTCGTCGACCTCGAGCCCCGCGATGCAGCGGTCCGTGAACGCCCTCACGGCTCCCGAGAGCCACGCGATCGAGTTCAGAAGATCGTGGGCCATGACCGGCACCATCGTGTTGAGCTCGAAATGTCCGCCCGCTCCTGCCATCGCGATCGTCGTGTCGTGCCCACAGACCTGGGCCGCCACCATGATGAGCGCCTCGGCCATGACGGGGTTGACCTTGCCCGGCATGATCGAGGACCCCGGCTGGACGGCCGGGAGCCTGAGCTCGCCGAGACCGCTCCGCGGCCCCGACCCGAGCCACCGGACGTCGTCCGCGATCTTCGAGAGTCCGACGGCGATTGTGCGAAGGAGGCCCGACGTCTCCACGATCCCGTCACGCGCCGCGTTCGCCTCGAAGTGGTTCGCGGCCTCGACGAAGTCGGTTCCGTGCGCCTCGTTCAGGCGGGCGATGGCCTTGGCCGCAAACCCCCGAGGCGCGTTCACGCCGGTCCCGACGGCGGTCCCCCCGAGCGGGAGCTCGCGGAGAGCCGAAGCTGCCCGCTCCGCGCGCTCGATGCCCTTCTCGACCTGGGACGCGTAGCCCCCGAACTCCTGCCCCAGCCGCACAGGCGTCGCGTCCTGGAGGTGGGTCCTCCCGATCTTGACGACGCCGTCGAACGCAGCCGCTTTCGCCGAGAGAGCGTCCCGCAGGTGCCAGAGCGACGGGATGAGGTCGTCGCGGATCGCAGTCACCGCCGCGACGTGGACCGCGGTCGGGATGACGTCGTTGCTCGACTGCCCGCGGTTGACGTGGTCGTTCGGGTGGACGGGAGACCGCGAGCCGACCTCTCCACCGAGGATCTGAATCGCTCGGTTCGCGATGACCTCGTTCGCGTTCATGTTCGTCGAAGTGCCGGAGCCCGTCTGGAAGACGTCGACCGGGAACTGGTCGTCCCACGAGCCCGCGATGACCTCCTCGCACGCGCGGACGATCGCTCCGCCTGCCTCCTCGTCGAGGATCCCGAGCTCGACGTTCGCCTGCGCGCACGCGCGCTTGACGAGGCCGAGTGCCTCGATGAACCGACGCCCGAACCTGAGCCCCGAGATCGGGAAGTTCGTGACGGCACGCTGGGTCTGCGCTCCCCACAGCGCGTCCTCCGGAATCTCCACCTCGCCCATCGAGTCCTTTTCGGTTCTCATGGTCCCGTCCTGGTCTCGGCGCCCGTGGGCGGTGCCCGCGGGCGGCGCCCCGTCAGTCCTTCGGCTTGACCCGTTCGCGCGTCGTGAGGATGCCCTGCGTGGGTCTCACGCCCTTCGGGCAGATCTTCGAGCAGTTCCAGACGACGTCGCAGCCCCACACGCCGACCTCGCTGTCGACGAGTGCGAGCCGCTCCTCCGCCGCGCCGTCCCGCGCGTCCGTGAGGAAGCGGTAGTGCTTCGCGAGCGCGGCCGGCCCGAGGTACGCGGGGTCGCGCCCGGTGACCGGGCACACGGCGTGGCAGCTCGCACAGAGGATGCAGTTCGTGTAGGGCTCGGCCTCCGTCCAATCGGAGGGATCCACGAGCCGCTCGCGTGGAGGATCGGGGCCCGGCGGATCGAGCCACGGACGGACCTCGATGTTCTTCTCGAGGAAGAGGTCCATGTCGACGACGAGGTCGCGTACGACCTCGAGGTGCGGCAGCGGCTCGACGGTGATCTCGTCGGTGCCGAGACCGTGCAGCTGCGTCCGGCACGCGAGTGACACCTCTCCGTTCGCCACCATCGCGCACGAGCCGCAGACCGCTCCGCGGCACGAGTAGCGGAACGCGAGCGTCCCGTCCTGCTCCGCCTGGATCCGGAGGAGCGCCTCGAGGACCGTCACGCCCTCTTCGACCTCGAGCTCGTACTCCTGGAACCGTGGGGGTTCGCCCGAGGGAGGATCGTGCCGCTTCACGCTCAGGGTGAATCGCTTCGTCGGCATCAGTACTTCCTCTCCATCGGCTCGTACCCGGCCATGAGGACGTCTTCGTAGTCGATCACCGGCTGCCCGGCCCGCCCGCGCGTCGCCATCGTGTGTTTGAGCCAGTTCCTGTCGTCGCGCTTCGGGTGGTCGGTCCGCCAGTGCCCGCCGCGGCTCTCCTCGCGGACGAGGGCGCCGAGGGCCGTCACCTCGGCCAGCTCGAGCATCCCGCCGAGCTCGAACGTGTCGATGAGGTCGTAGTTGAAAGCGGCGTGCCCGCTCCCGACCGCGACTCTCCTGTAGCGCGTTCTCAGCCTCGCGAGTTCCCGCACGGCGTCGGCGAGCCTCCCCTGGTCCCTGAAGAGACCGACCCTGTCGGTCATCGTCCGCTGCATGTCGCGCCGGATCTCGATCTGGCGCTCGCCGTCGGTCCTTCCCCGGAGCTTCCCGACGACGTCGCGCTCCTCGAGGAGCGCGTCAGCAAGCGCGCCGGTCATCGCCTCTTCCGAAACCCCGCCCGCGATCTCGACCGCGCGGTCGCCGGCCCGCTTCCCGAACACGAGGGTCTCGAGGAGCGAGTTCCCGCCGAGACGGTTCGCGCCGTGGACGCTCACGCACGAGCACTCGCCCGCGGCGAGGAGCCCTGGCACGTCGGTCTCCCCGTTCTCGTCGCACGAGATTCCGCCCATCGAGTAGTGCTGGCCGGGCTGGACCGGGATCGGTTCCTCGATCGGGTCGACGCCCGCGAAGTCCATCGCGATCTGCCGGATGCCGGGGAGCTTCTCCTTGATGACGTCCGCGCCGAGGTGACGGATGTCGAGGTGGACGTACTCGTCCTCCAGCCCCCGCCCCTCGTCGATCTCCGTCTGGATCGCTCGCGCAACGATGTCGCGCGGGGCGAGCTCGAGCACCGAGGGAGCGTACCTGTCCATGAACCGCTTGCCTTCCGCGTTCAAGAGGTACCCACCCTCGCCCCGCACGCCTTCCGTCATGAGGATGTTCGTTCCGTAGAGCGTGGTCGGGTGAAACTGGATGAACTCCATGTCTTCGAGCCGGGCGCCGGCGCGGTAGGCTGCCGCCGTCAGGCTCCCGGTGTTGATGTACGCGTTGGTCGTCTTCGCGAAGACGCGGCCGTACCCGCCGCCGGCGACGATGACCACGTCCGCGGCGAAGGTCCGGATCCTGCCGCTCGGAACGTGGAGCGCCACGACCCCGCCCGCGCGCCCATCGTGCGTCACGATCCTCGTCACGAACCACTCGTTCAGGAACGTGATGCCGCGCTTCAGGCACTGCTCCCACAGCGTGTGAAGGAGCTGGTGGCCGGTGCGATCGGCGGCGTAGCACGTGCGCGGAAACCCGGCGCCGCCGAACGGGCGCTGCGCGATGCGTCCGTCGGGGAACCTGCTGAAGTACGCGCCCCAGTGCTCCATCTCGAAGACGCGCTCGGGAGCGTCCTGCGCGAGGATCTCGGCGCGCGGCTGGTCGGCAAGATAGTCGGAGCCCTTGATCGTGTCGAACGCGTGTCCCTTCCACGAGTCGTCCCCGCCCTCGGGGTGGTTCCCGAGCGATGCGTTGACGCCGCCCTGCGCGGCTCCCGAGTGGGAGCGGATCGGATAGACCTTCGAGATCACCGCGACCGTGCCCCCGGCGTCGTGGACCTGCACGGCGGCACGGAGGCCGGCAAGGCCCCCTCCTGCGATGAGCACGTCGTGACGTGAGATCTCGGTCATCTGATTCCTCTGCCGGCCGGCGGCGCGTCGACCTCCGGCGCGGCCTCAGTCTGCGCCTCAGTCGATCCGCTTCGCCGACGCGGCCATCTTCTCCCGGTCGACGATGACGTCCAGGAGCGCGGGCTTCTTCGATGCCAGCGCCTTCGCGAGCGCCGCGTCGAGCTCGGCGGGATCCTCGACGCGGAACCCCTCTCCTCCCGCGCTCCTCGCAAACTCGGCGAAGTCCGGGTTCGGGAAACTGATGCCGAACTCGGGGTAGCCGTCCCGGTTCATCTCCTTCTTGATGTTCTTCAGGCGCTCGTCGTTCATCACGATGATGGTGATCGGAAGCTCCTCGCGCACGGCCGTCGTGAAGTCGGCCATGAGCATCCCGAACCCCCCGTCGCCCGCGAGGCAGACGACCTGCCGGTCGGGGTAGGCCATCTGGGCGGCGAGCGCGGCCGGGAGCCCGAACCCCATGCTCGCGATGTTCGCCGAGAGGAACGTCCGCTGCCCCTCGCAGACGAACTTCTTGTAGAACCAGTACGTGTGGTCGCCGACGTCGACCGTGATGATGGCGTCCGTCGCGACGTTCCGCTTCATGGCCTGGATGACGAAGCCCGGGTGGACCGGGCGCGAGAGGTCGGTCCCCTCCGCCTTGAACTCCGCGCGCTCCTCGGCCCTGAGCTCGCCGATCCTCTTCCAGGTCGACGCGTCCTCTTCCTTCTCGCCGACGCGCTCGAGAACGCCCTCGAGCGCCGCGCCCGCGTCCCCGACGACACCGACGTCGATGCTGAACGTCCGCCCGATCCTCGTCGGGTCGACGTCGATCTGGAGGATCTTCGTACCGGAGGGAATGAGGTTCGCGTGACGGAAGCCTGTCCCGATCACGATGACGAGCTCGCAGTCCTGAAGCGCCAGCGCGGCGTGCCTCGAGCCGATCGAGCCCAGGACGCCGACGGCGCGGCGGTGGGATTCGTGCACGGTGCCCTTCGCCCGCGACGTCGTCGCGATCGGACACTTGAGCTTCTCGGCGAGCGCGACCAGGAGATCGCCGTGATGTCTCGTGCCCCAGCCGGCGAGGATCGCGATCTTCGCGTGCTCGTCGATGAGCCGCGCGGCGGCGTCGAGCGACGCGTCGCTCGGACACGCGACGGCGCGGAAGAGCCTCTTCCGCGGATCGCGCACCTTCTCGTCCAGCTTGTCGACGAGGACGTCGGTCGGCGTCGAGAGAACCGCCACGCCGGGCAGCCGGTACGCGTACTTCGCCGCGTTCAGCACGAGGCGGAGCGCCTGGTTGGGCCGCGCAACGGCCTCGGAGTACTCGGTGAACGGATGGAAGAGCTCGAGCTGGTCGATCTCCTGAAACGCCTCGCTCCCGAGGTAGACTTCCGCGACCTGGCCGACGAGCGCCAGGACGGGAGCCCGGTCGGCCTCCGCGTCCATGAGGCCGGTCACGAGGTTCGTGGCGCCGGGCCCGGCGATAGAGATGCAGACGCCCATCCGGTCGGTGATCTTCCCGTAGGCCGACGCCATGAAGGCGGCCGTCTCCTCGTGACGTGTGAGGACGAATCGGATCCGGCCGTTCCGACGGATCGCGTCGACGAGCGGGAGGTTCGAGTCGCCGGGGATGCCGAAGGCGCACTCGACGCCGAGCTCGACGAGCTGCTCGACGATCTTGTCGGCGACGTTGGTCTCGATGTCGGCGTCGCCCTGGACCAGCCCCTCCGGGACGAAGGCCGACTTGGGCGCGCCGCACTGGGGGCAGGTCCAGTCGTCGGGGACGTCCGCAAAGGGTCTCCCCTCGACGGCCTCGTCGTAGATCCAGTTGCAGACGGTGCAGCGGAAACGTGCCATCGTCGCGCCTCCGTGTGGAAGGCCTCCACTGGCGGGCCGGGTCTCATGGAGAGAGGTTTCGCGGCATCGACTCCCGTTCAGATGCGGCCGTCGGGGCGCCGATTCGGGGGTAGTATACAGCAAGCTGCCGCCCCCCGCGCCGGGTTTCCCCGGACCCCCGGGTTGACGCCCCGGGCGCCCTCCGGCCTCCTGCGGGCCCCCGGCGTCCCCATCCGCCCGTCGGAGAGAGCGCTTGACTTCCCGCGACATTCGTCGCACACTATGTGTGACAGTTGTCACCGATGTCACCGGACCTCTTCGCCCCCAAGGAGCAGCCATGGGAACGCTCCCCAACCTCTCTCGCTTCGAGCTCCAGTGCCTCAGGAAGCTCTGGAACCGCCGCGAGGCGACGGTCAGAGAGATACACGGGGACCTCGCAGACCCGCCCAGCTACTCGACGGTCAGGAAGATCGTGGAGCGGCTCGAGGAGAAGGGCGCCATCGAGCGCCTTCGCAAGGACGGGAAGGCCTGGGTCTACCGCTCGGTTGTCTCGCCGTCGGCCATGCTCCGGAAGGAGATCCGGCGGTTCCTCGACACCGCGTTCGACGGAGCGGCGGCCCCGCTGGTCGCCCAGCTCGCCCGGATGGACGAGGTCTCGATCGAGGACCTGCGCGAGATCGAGCAGGCGCTCGCGGAGAAGCACGACGAGAAGCGGCAGACGAAGGACGACTCGAAGAAGTAGTCTCAGCCCGGAGGACCGGCAGTGCTCGCAGCGTTCGAACTACCCGATGGACTCTGGCTCGGTGGCGTCTCCCACCTCTGGCAGACGACGCTCTTGCTCGCCGTTCTCACGGTGCTGGCTCTCGCCATGCGCCGAGCGCCCGCGCGCTCGCTCATACGATGAGCATCGGACTCGAGCCACTCGGTTTCGCGCCGGCCTTCGCCCACGGCGGCCGGTCGCTCACCCGGCAGAGGTTCGATCGACTGAGACAGGAAGGGAGGTTCGTGCCCATGAGGAAGCACTGGTTCTGTCTGGCGCTGGCAGCGGTCTGTGTGGTCGCTGTCTCCGTCTCACCCCTGACCACACTCGCGACCGCCGACGAAGAGCAGAAGGAAGAGGCGACCGAGGAGCCGGAAGTGACGGAGGAGAAGACCTACACCCTCACGCTCACGAGCATGGCCGGTCCCGAGTACCCGGAGGATGCGAGGGAGGCCAACGCGGGCGGAGAGGTCGTCCTGGAGCTCACCGTCACGCCCGACGGAGAGGTCTGGAGCATCGAGGTCATCGAGGGATCGGAGATCTTCCCGTCCTTTGACGAAGCCGCAGTGGACGCCGCGAGTCAGTGGACGTTCACGGTAGAAGGCGACGTGGACGAGAACGTCTCGGTCACGGTCCCGGTCGAGTTCAGGATGGAGGGCGAGAAGACGATGCGGATGACGGTGACGGTCCCGGATGCGAGTCCCGCCGATGACGCCGAGCCTTCATCGAAGCCCCCGGACTCCCGGAAGCCGGACGAGGATGCCGAACCGGAGCCGCCGGCAGCGCCGGCCGTCTCCGAGGACTCGGCGGAGACCGCTCCCCCGGCCCCGCCCGATCCTCCGGACACGGACTAGCACAGACACGAGGATTCGATTCGGCAAGGGCCCCGCCGGCATGGCGGGCCCGTCGTCGTTCCGGGAGCCCGCGCCCTGCCCCTCCCGGCCCACGGCGGCTGGCTGAGCCGCCGGCGCCCTCCTCCCCGCTCTTGAACATCCTGGTCAAATGTGGTATAGTTGTGTGCTGGACAGATTGACCTTGTGTGGAGACGGCGCGTGCGGACCCGTGTGTTCAGGCGCGCTCTTGACTCTGGACGGTGTTGAATGGAAAGGAGCGTCGATGATGCGCCTTCGTTACTTCGCTATCCTCCTCGTCTCTCTCGTGCTGATCGGAGTGGCGGGAAGCGCGGTCGCCACGGACCGCGTGGTCCTCGGTGAGCTCTTCACGGCGGCTGGCTGAGCGTACTGCCCTTCCGCAGTTAGCGGAATGAGAGACATCCTCACGGAATTCGGATCCGAGCAGTTCGCCCCGATCAGCTGGTACACCACCGCGCCATACGGGATTCCCGAGTCGACCCAGCGAAACGGCTGGTACGGCGCGGCGGGAACGCCGCACGTGTGGTTCGACGGCACCGAGGACGTCCTCGGTGGCTACTCGTCGGGCTCGATGTACCCCGCCTACTACCCGGT
>JALGVN010000001.1 GCA_025774645.1 bacterium | reverse complement strand
CGAGCTCGTCGCACGGGTGGTCGACGCGGTCGCGGCGTGCGGCGCGGCGGTTCCGGTCGCGCCGGTTCCCGACACAGTGAAGAGGATCGAGGGAGCGGACGTCGTGGCGACTCTCGACCGCGCGGTCCTCGGTCTCGCCCAGACGCCGCAGGGGTTCAGGCGGACGGTCCTCGACGAGGCGTACCGCGCGCTCGGAGACGCCGTCGTGACCGACGATGCCCAGGCCGTCGAGATGGTCGGGCAGCGCGTGGCGGTGGTCGAGGGCGACGCGGGCAACGTCAAGGTCACGACGCCGCTCGATCTCGAGATCGCCGCCGCCCGCGCCGGCCGCGAGCTGGGTCTTCCGGCGGGAGCGCGCGTGGGAACGGGGAATGACACCCACCGCCTGGTCGAAGGGCGGAGGCTCGTGCTCGCGGGAGTCGAGATCCCGTTCGAGAAGGGGCTCGACGGGTGGTCGGACGCCGACGTCGCGACGCACGCGGTCATGGACGCGCTCCTCGGTGCCGTCGCCGCGGGCGACATCGGCCGGCACTTCCCGCCGGGAGATTCGGAGTACAAGGACGTCTCGAGTCTCGCTCTCCTCGAACGAGTCGTCGCGATCGTCGCCGGGATGGGCTACGCCGCCACGAACATCGACGTCACGATCGTCGCCGAGTTCCCGAGACTCACGCCCCACGTGCCGGACATGAGACAGGCTCTCGCCGATGTCCTCGGAATCGACGAAGACGCCGTCTCGGTCAAGGCCACGACGACCGAGGGAACCGGACCGGAAGGCGAGGGCCTCGCGATCTCTGCCACGGCCGTTGCGGTCGTCCAGTCGAAACCACGTTCCTGACCTGAAGAGTCACCACTCGGAGGTCTCCATGCGCACGAGAGCAGTGGTCGTGTCTCTCATCGCCTGTCTCGCGCTCGCCGGCTGTGCGAGGGAGGGAGAGAACTCCGCGCCGGCGATCGAGAACGAGATGCAGCGGCTCGCTTCCGCCGGCCCCTTCTGGCCCGGCTACGATCCGCTCGCGGTACCGCTCGCCGTCTTCGACGGTACCGACACTTATCTCTTCCGGCATCCCGCCCCGCCCGAGGGGTTCGTAGAGCGAGACGGCTTGCACGTCTTCGCCGGGCGCCACCCCTCCATTGTCGCGAACACGTCGTCCGAGATCGGCGGAGTTCCGACGGCGACGCTCATGATCGAGTCCATGCGGGAGGAGCGCGGCTCTGCGGACATGGCGGGCGTCGCGATCCACGAAGGGTTCCACGTCTTCCAGTGGACGACCGGCCGCTCGTGGGGCGCGAACGAAGCGTCCCTCTTTCTCTTTCCTGTTGACGACGAGTACCTCCTCACCCTGCGACGCCTGGAGTCGGAGGCCCTCAGGCGCGCGTTCGGCTCGGACGACGCGGAGGGAACGGTGGGTTGGGCGAGCGCGGCCCTCGACCTGAGGAGGGAGCGCTTCGACGCGATGGAAGCCGAGTTCCCGGCGTACGAGCGCGGGATCGAGGTGGGCGAGGGTACTCCGACCTACGTCGAGTATCACGCGCTCGGACGAAGCGACCCGGACATCCCCGAGGGCGGATTCGACGCGACCGACGTCCGCGGACGCGCGTACAGCACAGGCGTCGCGTTCGCGCTCCTGCTCGACCGTCTCGACCCGGGCTGGCCCGAGGGCTTCGGGGACGACGACGAGCGTTCGCTCGACACCGACCTCGCGCGCGCGCTCCCGGAGATCTCCGAGTCCGCGCGCCGCTCGTTCACCACGGAGGAGACCGAAGCGACCGCCCGCGTTGCCCGGGACGACGTGCAGCGGCTTCTGGACGATCGGACCCGGAGCCGCAAGGAGTTCGAGTCGGTGACCGGGTGGAGACTCATCGTCGAGGCCGCGGACGGAGAACCGCTCCAGCTCAGAGGATTCGACCCGATGAACGTGAGCCGCGTGGACGGGGGTCTGCTTCACACGCGTTACCTGAGCCTCGGGAACGACGCCGGGACCGTCGACGTCATGGACGACACCGTCTTCACTGAAGCGGCCGGACCGCATCCGCTCTACGGTGGCGTGCGCCGGCTCGTCATGACCGGGCTCGCGAGCGAGCCCGTCTTCGACGTGGAGGACGGACGCGTCGTGCTGCGCCAGCCGACGTTCGGCCTCGATCTCGCAGGAGCGACGGTCGAGAAGTCTGAAGATCGGGCGTACGTCCGAATCGGTCCGGGAATCGAGTGACACCCCAGCCGGGGTCGTCAGCAGCGCGACCATCGCGGGAGAACGAGAGCGTGGCAGGAACCGCAGTGGCGTGCTATCGTCCGAAGCGAAGAAGCAGGCTCACGAACACGAGGCGGCGCGGCGGCCGTGGGAGCGACTCGACCAGTGCGCCGAGTTCCCGAGCCTGTCCGAGCTTCCGGAATCGACCGAGCGGTTTGCGAACTTCCAGCCGGTCGATCTCTGAACCGACGACGCCGGCGAGGTGACGATGGCCGACCGAACAGCACTCGAGGCGCTCTTCCGGGAGAAAGGCCTCGAGGACTACAAGTGGATCGACGCCGCCGGCATCGTGGTCGCTCAGTGGGTCCGGATGAAGTGCCGGTTCGGATGTGAGGACTACGGTCGGACCGCGACGTGTCCGCCGCACATTCCGTCGGTGAGCGAGTGCAGGGAGTTCATCAGCGAGTATTCGTCCGCGGTCGTCTTCCGCTTCGAGAAGCGGCTCGACGATCCCGACGCGCGCCACGTCTGGACCGCCGAGTTGAACGGGAGGCTCCTCGAGATCGAGCGCGGCGCGTTTCTCGCCGGGAGCGAGAAGGCCTTCATTCTGGGCACGAGCTCGTGCCACATCTGCGACGAGTGCCCGGGCACGCCGGGAGAGTGTTGTCATCCCGAGTCGGCGAGACCGAGTGCCGAGGGGCTCGCGGTCGACGTCTTCTCGACCGTGCGCGCGTGCGGCTACCCCATCGAGGTTCTCGCGAGCCGCGACCAGACCATGAACCGCTACGCCATCCTCCTGGTTGAGTAACGGCAGGATCGACGTCCGGTGAGCGTCGGTCGGAACCGGAAGAGGTTAGCACATGCCTACCATCTACGTCATCGACAAGGAAGCCGGGATCATCTACCGCACCCTCTCCGGAGTCGTGACGACCGAAGAGCTCCTCGAGAGCTTCGACGAGGCGCTCCGCGACCCGGACTACCGTCCCGGAATGCGCATGCTTGCGGACATGCGCGACGTCACGACGACCGCTCACAAGGCGGACGTCGCCAGGGTCGCGTCGTACGTGAAGGGACATCTCGCTGAGATCGGCCTGCTCAAGGTCGCCGTGGTCGCTCCGACGAACGCGAGCTTCGGACTCATCCGGATGCTCCAGGCGAACCTCGAGGAGGCGCCGATCGAGCTGCGTGTCTTCCGCGAGATGGGCGAGGCGGAGGAGTGGATCGGCGCGAAGCAGCGGGCCGCTCCGGAAGCGGCGGACCAGGCAGAGAGACGGTGAAGCGATGGCGATCACATTCCGGCCGCCGCCGGCCGCTCTCGAGTCGGCGGTCGCGAAGCTCAAGCGCGACGGTGTGGTGCACCCCGAGGCCCGGCTCAATCCGGACGCTCCCGGGGGCCTTCGCCGCGAGATCGCGCACCTCGATCGGGATCTCCTCTATCGCGTAGGGCGCTGGGGCGCCGAGGAAGAGACGGTAGACAGCGCCCTCGAGCTTCTCAGGGAACACGGGCTCGCCGGACCGTCGGCGGGGTACGAGAAGGCGGCGTTCGAGCGCCACCGCGAGGTCGTCGGACGTGAGTTCGAAGGCACGTGGACGTCGTTGAGCCCCACGATGCAGCGCCTGATGTACATGCTCACGAGCGTGCGGCGTCCCCGGAACCTCCTCGAACTGGGGAGCTTCTGGGGCTTCACGCTCGCGATGTTCGCGGGACCCTGCGTCGGTGAGCACCGGGCCTACGCCGCCGACCGGATCATCGGGATCGACCCCGACACGGTCATGACGGAGAAGGCGCGGGCTAACTTCGCGAAGCTCCCGAACGTAGGGGAGGTCGAGCTCCTCGCGGAGGACGCGCGCACGGCTCTCGAGCGCATCCCGGGGACGTTCGACTTCGTCTACATCGAGGCGAAGTGCCCGGGCGGAGACCGGCTCTACCTGGAGCTCCTCAAGCAGATCTACGACCGTCTTCCCGAGGGCGCGTGGGTGATCGCGCACGACAGCATCGACTGGACCTTCGGGGCGGAGATGGCGGAGTACCTGCCGTACGTGCGCGACACGTCCCGGTTCTCCGAGAGCGTCGCTTTCGAGATCGACGAATGCGGGCTCGAGCTCACGGTCAAGTGACCTGGTCGCCTCGTCCGTTCTCCGGCCGCGCTACGCCCGCGCGACGTGACGCGGGTCGGGCCGCCGTCCACCGAGACTCCGAGGACTCCTCCTTGAGACGTGAGATCCCCGACTTCAAGGCTGCCTCCGCCCGAGCGCAGGCCGCGCTCGGCGAGGAGGGGGCGGACCGCCTGCTCGACGCGGGACGCCGATGGAACCTGGGTCCGGTCCTCAAGGACGGTGGGGCCATCGTGTTCCCTCACGTCGGCATCGAGAGCTGCGGGCACATGGCTGCCGCCGCCGTACACGCGTGCCTCGACTCGGGCGTCGAACGGGTGCTCGTGCTCGGCGTGCTCCACGCGCTCACGCGGGAGCTCGACGAGGCGCGGGTACGCGTCGCGGGCGGCAGCGACGCCGCGGGCGAGCCCTCCCGAGGCATCCAGGGACCCGGCGTCGGCGGCCGGGACGACTGGCTTCCCGAGTTCTCGCTGTCCAACTTCCTGTTTCTCTGGGAGCGGGAGGTCGCGCGCCGGGGGATCGCCTCCGCGGGCACAGCGTCCCCGGAGCTCGTGGTGCGGTATCCGTATCTCGCGGGTGGAAGGCCCGAGGATCTTCCGGGGATGGGCGAGCTCGAGGACATCGCCCGGGACGCCGCGATCGTCGCCACCGCCGACCCGTTTCACCACGGCGTCGGCTACGGTGACTCCGTCGAGACTGCGCTCGCCCCGGACGGGGGCGGGCTCGATCTCGCGCGGCGCCGGATCGGGGAAGGACTCGAGATCCTGCGAGCCGGAGACCACTGGGGCTACAACGGGCACTGCGTCGACGCGAAGAGCGACGCCAGGGACGTCGGCCAGGTTCTGCGGTTCCTGATCGGGGAGTTCGACTGGCGGATCCTCGATCTCGTCTGGGACGACATGTCGGCGGCGTACGACGCGCCGCCGCCGACGTGGGTGGCGGGCGCCCTGATCGAACTCTCGGCGGGTGCGACCGTCGGCACACCGGAGTGAACGATGTTCCCGCTCGGAGACGACAACTCACAGAGGCGGACGACCCCGTACGTGGTCTGGACGTTCGTCGGGATCAACGTCCTCTTCTGGCTCGCGCAGCTTGGGTTCGGCGAGTCGTTCACCTACGGCTGGGCCGCGATCCCGTTCGAGATCACGCGGAACGTGGACCTCGTTCAGGCGCAGATGGTCGAGTTCGCGGGACAGACGATCGAGATCCCGCAGGCGCCGGGACCGGTCCCCATCCACATCACGGTCCTGACCGCGATGTTCATGCACGGATCGTGGATGCACATCATCGGGAACATGCTCTACCTGCTCATCTTCGGCGACCAGATCGAGGACATCCTCGGGCACGGGAGGTTCATCCTGTTCTACCTCCTCTGCGGGATCGGCGCGAGCCTGGCGCACATCGCGTTCGCCTCGAACTCGGTCGTCCCGTCGCTCGGCGCCTCGACCGGCGTCGCGTACATGGCGCACATCGGCGGTTTCGCGGCGGGCGCGGTGCTCATCTTCCTGATGGCCATCGGGCGGCCGCCGCCGGTCCCCGCGCGTCAGAAGGTGATGCGGCTGTCGCGCCGCAGGTGAGGGCGGTGTAAGGTCGGCGTGAGCTCGGCGGCAGGTCGGCGGAAGTCGGACAGAGACACCACGGAGGGATCATGACCGGTTCCACACGAGTGAGGTTCGCGCCCAGCCCGACGGGGCACCTCCACATCGGAGGCGCCAGAACTGCGCTCTTCAACTGGCTCTTCGCGAGGCACACCGGCGGCACGTTCGTCCTCCGGATCGAGGACACCGACACGGCGAGGTCGACCGCGGAGTCCGAGAAGGCAGTGCTCGAGGACCTCGCGTGGCTCGGGCTCTCCTGGGACGAGGGTCCCGAGGCGGGGGGCGACCGGGGACCGTACCGGCAGTCGGAGCGGCGCGAGATCTACCGGGAGCAGGCCGACCGGCTCCTCGACGAGGGGAAGGCGTACCGCTGCTACTGCACCGACGAGGAGCTCGAGACGAAGCGAAAGGGCGCGCTCGCGAACGGGCTCGTGCCGCAGTACGACGGCACCTGCCGGGGGATCTCCGCGGGGGACGAGGAGAGGCTGCGAAGTGAAGGCAGGGCTCCGGTCGTCCGACTCTACGGACCGACGGAGGACATCGCGTTCGAGGATCTCGTTCGGGGCGCCGTGGAGTTCAAGAAGGGCATGCTCGGAGACTTCGTCATCATGAGGAGCGACGGACGGCCAACCTACAACTTCGCCGTCGTCGTCGACGACGCCCTCATGGAGATCACGCACGTCATCCGCGCGGAGGAACACCTTTCGAACACCATGCGGCAGATCCTCGTCTACCGGACTCTCGGCTTCGAGCCGCCGACCTTCGTGCACGTGTCGCTCATCGTCGACAAGGACAGGAGCAAGCTGTCGAAGCGGCGCGGCGCGACGTCGGTCGCGGAGTTCAGGGAGCAGGGCTTCCTTCCGGGGGCCATCGTGAACTACCTGTCGCTCCTCGGCTGGTCCCACCCGGAGGCCGCGGAGGTCCTGTCGCGCGAACAGCTCGTGGACGCGTTCGATCTCGCCCGGGTCTCACCGTCGCCGGCGGCGTTCGACGAGGACAAGCTCTCGTGGGTCAACGCCCACCACATCCGGGAGGAGCCCCTCGAGCGCGTCGTCGAGCTCGCGCGGCCGTTCGCGGAGAGGGCGGGGTTCGTCGAGGCAGACCCGGAGCGGTTTGCTGCCATCGTCGGCCTGGTGCGCGAGGGGCTCGAGCGGTTGGGCGATCTCCCCGAGGAGATCGCGATCTTCTTCGGAGACGAGGTGGAGTTCGAGAGCGAGGCGCGCGAGTGGGTCGAAGGCGAGACCGGGAGCGGCGTGGTCCGGGAGCTCCGGACCGCGGTGGAGCGCGAGGCGGAGGCGCTCAGCCCCGGGACATTCAAGTCGATTCTGAAGGGCGTCGGAAGAGAGCTCGGCGTCAAGGGGAAGGACCTCTTCATGCCTGCGCGCGCCGCGCTGACCGGGAGGACGCACGGTCCGGCGCTCGGCGAGGTCGCGGCAATTCTCGGACGGGAGAGGGTCCTCACGCGGCTCTCGAGCGCCGCGGAGAAGGAGGCAAGGCGGTGAGGATCGCGGTTCTCTACGGAGGCACATCTGCCGAGCGCGAGATCTCCCTCGTCACGGGGCGGGCCGTCGGGCTCGCGCTCGCGGACGGGGGACACGACGTTCTCCTGATCGATCCGGCCGTCGGCGACTCCGCTGTGGGGGCGAGAGAGGCGGCGGTCGCGGCGGAGATCGGGGTGGCGCCGCCACCCATCCTCGAGGAGGCCGGTGCGGCACTCCGCGCGGTCGCCGGCGAGGCCGTCCAGGGAGCCGACGTCGTCTTCGTCGCGCTCCACGGGGGGTCGGGCGAGGACGGGACGGTTCAGGGGCTTCTCGAACTCTCCGGGAGAGCCTACACGGGCTCGGGCGTCCTCGCCTGCGCGCTGGCGATGGACAAGCGCGCGTCGAAGATCGTCTTCAGGGAGTCGCGCGTGCCGACGCCCGCGTGGGCCGTGGTCTCGCTCGAGGGCGACGTCGCGGCCGACGAACGCGGCGGCTCGCCGTGGCTCCCGGACGACCTCGCGGTCTCCGACTCGCTCGACGCCGCGGAGCGCGTCGGCGGCTACCCGCTCGTCGTGAAGCCGAACGACCAGGGCTCGACGGTCGGACTCACCGTCGTCGAGAGGGAAGACGAACTTGCCGGCGCCATCAGCCTGGCGGCCGAGTACTCGCGCCACGTGCTGGTCGAGACATACGTCCCCGGCCGCGAGCTCACGGTCGCGGTTCTCGGGGGCGAGCCTCTCCCCGTAGTGGAGATCGCGCCGAAAGGTGGTCTCTACGACTACGAGAGCAAGTACACGAAGGGCATGAGCGACTACACCTGTCCGGCGGAGGTTCCGAAGCGGCTCGCCGACGTTCTCCAGACGACGGCGCTCCACGCGTTCCGCGCGCTCGGCTGCCGCGGATACGCGCGGGTCGACTACCGCGTCGCTCCGAACAACGGGGTCTTCTGCCTCGAGGTCAACACGGTTCCCGGCATGACCGGCGTGAGTCTGGTGCCGATGGCGGCCGCCGCGGCCGGGATCGGCTTTGACGAATTAGTGGACAGAATCGTCAGAATGGCCCTGAAATAGGGCTCTCTCTGGCACAGGTGATGCAAAGGGACCCTCCGGAAGTGCATCAATGTGCGCTTTCCGGGGGGTCGCTGTGTTCGCACCCGGCACGCCGGGTTCCCGGTGTGGATACCTGTAACGCATTGCAGGGTAAGGTGTTAAAGATGCTACTCGCGAGACGCTGGGGTGGAAGTGTCGGAAAAGGCAACAGTTCTGACTGTTTCCTGTTGACCGCTGTGTCCGTACCCGGTAACCATGTGTGCGCCGGGCGACTGCGGGACTCGTGTCCCGGACCGCTCGTCGCGTGCCGCACATCTCTGGGAATTCAGCGAGAACGTGGAACAGACGGGACGCCGCCGGTGAGACCGGCGACTTCCACGCAGTTCTGACTCGGGGGGACGAAGCGATGTCCAGCAGGAAGATCGTGTCATCGATTCTGCTCGTTACCATGATCCTGCCGCTTGTTGCGATCGACGCGCCGGCGCAGCAGCAGGGAATAGAGTACACCATCGGCCCGGGCGACGTGCTCAGGGTCGCGGTCTGGCGTCACGCCGATCTGGACCGGGACGTCACGGTCAAATCGAACGGGACGATCACGCTCCCGCCGATCGGTGAACTCATGGCGGCCGGACTCACTCCGTCGGAACTCTCGAGGGAGCTCGTCCAGCGGTTCAGGGACTACACGAGGGAGACCACCCAGGTCACGGTGTCGGTCGAGCAGTTCAACAGCCGCGCGGTCTTTCTGACGGGACAGGTCACCGCGCCCGGCCGCTACAGCTTCGAGGCCATCCCCGACATCCTGCAGCTCCTCAGCTCCGCGGGTGGCGCGCTGCCGAGCGCAGACCTCTCGCAGGTCTCGATCCTGAGACCCTCGATCGGCGGACCCGAACTCATCAGCGTCGACCTCGGCGCGTACATGAGAGGCGAGAGCGCTCAACCGCTCCCCGCGCTCATGCCGGGCGACACGATCGAAGTCCCGTCGATCCTCGGCGGCGGTGGCCTCGCGGGCGCCGGCATGGTCTACATCTTCGGCGAGGTGAACACGCCCGGAGCGTACCCGACGTCGGACAGGATCGACCTCTTCCAGCTCATCGCGGTCGCCGGAGGCACGACGATCGACGCACAACTGAACGAGGTCTCTGTGGTGATGGACGCGGGGGACGGGCAGGCGGTCGCCAAGGTGAACCTCAACAGTATCCTCAAGCGCGGAACGCCGAAGCCGTTCTTCCTCAGGGCGGGAGACCGCGTGGTCGTCGGGTCGGTCAAGGACGAGTTCTCCGGGCAGTTCTGGAACGCGGCCGGCGCGCTTCTGACGGCCACGACCCAGGTGCTCACCGCCTACCTCCTCTACCTCAGCATCGAGCGGGAGATCGACGACCGCAGGTTCAGGAACGCGGCGATTCAGCAAGCGACGACCACGACCACGACCACTCCATAGGCGCTTCTCGAACGACGAGCAGGGCGGGGCCGATGCCACGAATACATCCGGATTCACGGGGGGTACATGCCTGACCAGCCGGCACAGACGATCGACCTGATGGCGCTCTTGAGGGTCGTGTGGAGGCGGAAGTGGCTCCTTATCATCCCGGTCCTCGTGGCCGGAGCCGCGGGCTTCGGTATCTCGCAGACGCTCGCACCGGTCTACGAAGCCCGGAGCACGATCGTCGTCAAGGTCCAGGAGCGGCTGTCGGAGGGGCTCGCGCAGATCATCGGACGGTCGCCGGCGGAGGAGCAGCTCTCTCGCGTGCAGGAGAAGCTCAAGAGCAGGACGTTCCTCCTCGAGCTCGTCCGCACGCTCGACCTCGCCGAAGACCCGGCGATCAGGGCGTGGGCGGAGGAACTGAACGCCCAGGACCCGGCGACCTCGGTAGAGGACCTCGCACAGGGGAAGGCGGTAGAGGGGCTCCAGCGGAGGATCAGCGTCCATCGGACGTCGACCGACGGATTCCAGGTCGTCGTGCGGGACACCGACCCCGATCGGGCGACCCTCCTGGCGCAGCACATCACGAACGCGTTCGTGAGCTCGTCGAATCGCGAGCAGCTCGAGGAGATCAGGGCGGTCTACGACTTCAGCATCGAGCAGCTCGTCATCTACCAGCAGAAGCTCGACGACGTCGAGGAGCGCCTGAAGCAGTACCGCGAGAGCCAGGCGGTGAGCGTCTCGATCGCGAACCCCGTCAACGCCGCGAACGTCGGGCGGGTCGACATCCTCATCAGCCAGGCGACGGTGGAGCGGGACCGTGCCGGGGAGCGGGTCAACGAGCGGCGGTCCGACCTCATGAGCGTGGCCGGGAGCGCGTTCACCAGGCTCTCGACGCTCGAGTCAGATCTCACAACGTCCTACACCCAGCAGCTCGTGGAGCTCGAGCGGGAAGTGGCCTCCGTGCTCGTCCTCTCGACGCGGGAGGGCTCGGAGATCACGACGCTCTACGTCAGCGAGGTCGAGAAGAAGGACCGGTACCGCCAGGAGGCGAGGAGGCTCGCCGCCGCCGCCGTTCCCGGAGCGGGAGCGGACGTAGTGGAGGCCTTCGTTCAGTACAGGATCGCCGGGCTCGAGGAGCGGATGATCTCGGAGCGCGCGAACGTACTGGGCAGGTTCATGCGGGACTACACGCGCGGTCGCGCCACGGCCGCGGGAAGCCAGCTCGAGGTCAGGCGTCTGGAGCAGGAGGTCGAGTCGACGCGCGCCCTCTACGATGCGTTCCTTCAGCAGACGGCCGCCGGCCAGATCACCGAGGCGCTCGAGGCCGCGAGAGCGGGCGGACGGTTCGAGGTGTTAGAACCTCCGGTCCGCCCGACCGCGCCCGTCGCCCCGGACAAACTGATGATCCTCGTGATGTCGGTCTTCGGCGGCTTCGTGATCGGGCTCGGAGCGATTCTCGTCTCGGAGCAGGGAGACTCGTCGTTCAAGAACATCGAGGAGATCGAGGCAGCGGTCGGCTCTCCCGTCCTGGCGACCATCCCGGCCAGCGACGTCCTCCGGGGCATCTCGGCGCGGGAGAAGAAGGCGAAGAAGAAGCACAGAAAGAAGGGGGGCTTGCCCGCTACCGGTGACTCCGAACTCCTCCGACACATGGTGCGGGAGACCGCCGTCAGCTTCGAGTTCAGGAGGATGGCGAGGAGGATCGCGCGGGGAGCGGGATGCGACATCCCGAAGTCGATCCTCGTCACGAGCGCGAACAGGGGAGAGGGGAAGTCGACCGCGGCGGCCTCGCTCGCCATCACGTTCGCGAAGCACTACGGGCACAGGACCGTGCTCGTCGACTGCGACCTCAGGAAGCCCCGCGCGCACTACCTCATGGGCGTCGCCTCGAAGCCCGGCCTCTCCGACGCGCTCGAGCGGGGGAACCTCCTCGGCACGGACATCAAGCCCACGAAGCTGCCGAACCTCTTCGTCCTGCCGTGCGGGACCAGGCGAGACCAGCCTACGTGGCTGCTCGAGTCGATGCCCGGGTCGCGCGTCATGACGGAGCTCCTCGCCAGCTTCGACACCGTGATTCTCGACACCGCGCCCAACCTGCCCGTGCCCGATGCGATGATCCTGGGCGGCGAGGTGGACGGCGTCGTGATCGTTCTCAGGGCCGGCGTGACCCCCCGCGAGGTGGTCATACGCGGCGTTCGGCTGCAGAAGGACGAGAAGGACAACGTGCTCGGCGTGGTGGTGAACAACCTTGAACGCGTGCTGCCGTACTACTACGACTACCGCTATTACGGCTACACGGCAGACAGCTGCGAGCTCGAGGAGGAGGAGTAGCCCAGATGATCAGAGTGCTGTCGGTTTTCGGGACCCGTCCCGAGGCGATCAAGATGGCCCCCGTCATCGAGGAGCTGGCCTCCCGAGAGGGGCTGATCGAATCACGCGTATGCGTCACCGGCCAGCACCGCGAGATGCTCGACCAGGTGCTCGAGATCTTCCGGATCACCCCGGACGTCGACCTGTGCGTGATGACCGACGACCAGCCGCCGTGGCGCGTGGCCACGTGTGTCCTCGAGGGTCTCGACTCGGTGATAGCGACCGAGAACCCCGACCTCATCCTCGTGCACGGCGACACAACCACGACCATGGCCGCGTCCCTGGCCGCGTTCTACAGGAAGATCCCCGTCGGCCACGTCGAAGCCGGACTCCGAACGCACTCCCTCTACACGCCGTTCCCGGAGGAGATGAACCGGAGGGTCGCGGACTCGCTGTCGTCCTACCACTTCGCTCCGACCGTGCGGGCGAGGCAGAACCTCCTCGACGAGAGGATCTCGGCCGGCTCGATCTACGTCACGGGCAACACGGTCATCGACGCCCTCCTCGAGATCGCGGGCGACCCTCACGCGCCGTCTCACGGCATCCCCGTCGGCGACCGCTACGTCCTCGTCACGGCGCACAGGCGGGAGAACTTCGGGAGACCGCTCGAGGACATCTGTCGGGCTCTCAGGATCGTGGCCGACGACTCGCTCGGGATCGACGTCGTCTACCCGGTGCACCTGAACCCCCGCGTTCGGGAGACGGCGCACGCACTCCTCTCCGGTCACGAACGGATCCACCTCGTCGACCCGATGCCCTACGAGCGGTTCGTCGATCTCATGAAGAACGCCGCGATCGTCGTGACCGATTCGGGCGGTCTTCAGGAAGAGGCGCCGGCGCTGGGGAAGCCGGTCCTCGTTCTCAGGAACGAGACGGAGAGGCCCGAGGCGGTCGAGTCCGGGACCGTGCGAATCGTAGGCACGGGCGTTGAGACGATCGTCGACGAGATCTCCGCGCTCCTGACCGACGACGAGCTCTACGAGTCGATGGCGAACGCAGTGAACCCGTACGGCGACGGCCGCGCGAGCAAGCGGATCGTCGACGCCATCGAGAGCGCGTACGGGGTCGGGAAGGCGATGCGCCCGCCGGACTTCGTGGCGGGGGAGAGGGACACCAACCGATGCTTGTGGTAATGCTGCCCGCGTACAACGAGTCCGGGGCGATCGGGCCGCTGCTCGAGAAGATCGCGGCGACGTTCCGCCGTCTCGACGGTCCCGCGTCCGTGCTCCTCGTCGACGACGGGAGCGCCGACGGCACCGCGAACAAGGCCAGGGAGCACGCGGGACAGCTCAAGCTCGATCTCACCGTCGAGACGCACGAGACCAACCGGGGTCTCGGCGAGGCCCTGCGGACGGGATTCTCGCGCGCGAAGGACATGGCCGGCGAAGACGGCGTCGTCGTCGGGATGGACACCGACGACACGCACGACCCTTCGATCATTCCCGACATGCTCGAGAAGATCGACGAAGGCTACGACATCGTCATCGCCTCGAGGTACGCGAAGGGCGGCAGGGAGGTCGGCCTCTCGCCGCTTCGCAGCTTCCTGAGCAAGGGAGCGAGCATGCTCTTGAGGACGTTCCTGCGGGTGCCCGGCGCGCGCGACTACTCGTGCGGCTACAGGGCATACAGGGGCTCGACCCTCGCGGACGGCTTCAGGACGTTCGGCGACGACCTCATCACGGAGTCGGGGTTCGTCTCGTCCGCCGAGGTGCTCCTCAAGCTCGCGCAGCTTCCGTCGCGCGTGACCGAAGTGCCGCTCGTCCTCAGGTACGACAGGAAGGGCGGCGCCAGCAAGATGAACATCGTGGACACGATCAGACGGTACCTCGTGATGGTCACCGCAGGACGTCAGGCCATCAGGAGACCATCGTAGTCCGAGCCCGAGGCCGCGGCGCGCGGCCGATCCGGTTTCGTGGAGGAGGCGCTCGATGAAGGGAATCCCGCTCATCCTCGCGGCGGTCATGCTGGGAGCCATCGGCCAGGTCATCATGAAGAAGGGAATGATGATCTACGGGGAGGTGTCGGCAGGAAGCGTGTGGGGCCAGCTCATCCCGATCCTCAAGGTCCCGCAGGTGGCGATCGGTTTCCTCTGCTACGGACTCTCCGCCGTCCTATGGATCGCGGTGGTGTCTAACGTGGATCTGAGCCTGGCTTACCCGATGGTGAGCCTCGCGTATGTGCTCGTCTTCGTGGCGTCCTGGCTCATCCTTGGGGAACACATCTCGGCCGTCAGGACGATCGGTCTCGTGATCATCTGCCTCGGGGTGTTCGTCATCTCGCGGAGCTAGCAGGGCCGCCGGTCGCGCGGCATTGTGCCGCTGGACCGGATCCGAAGAGGAGCGCATGAGCCGACGCAACGCCACAGTCATCCTCGTCGTTATCATCGGGGTCGCCCTCTGGATTCGCCTGTGGGGGATCGGGTGGGGGCTTCCGCACGCCTACCACCCCGACGAAGGCTCGATCCTCATCCACTCGCTCGGCTTCGGCACCGGCGACCTGAACCCACACTGGTTCAGGTGGCCGTCGCTCATGATGTACTTCGTGTTCGGCGTCTACTCGGTCTTCTATCTGGTGGGGAAGGCGGCCGGCACGTTCGGCGGGCCGCTCGACCTCGCGCGCGCATACCTCACCGACATCACGCCGTTCTGGCTCCTCGGTCGGTACGTCTCGGTGGCGGCCGGGGTCGCCACGGTCTGGACGACGTACCTCTTCGGCCGGACGGCGTTCGGGAGAGCCGCGGGTCTGATCGGGGCGGCGGTGGTCGCCGTGGTGTTCCTCCACGTCCGCGACTCGCACTACGCGACGCCCGACGTGGCCACGACGTTCCTCGCGTCCCTCTCGCTTCTGTTCGCACTCTACGCGGTGCGCTCCGGGCGGGCGAGCCAGCTCGTCCTCTCGGGGCTCCTCGCGGGACTCGCGGCGTCGGCCAAGTACCCCGGCGTGATCGTCTTCGCGGGCACGTTCACCGCGTTCGCCTTCCTCGCGGCGAGACGTGCCACTCGAGCGTGGGTCCTCCCGGCCGCGGTCGCCGCGTGCGTCGTCGGCTTCGTGATCGGTACGCCGTACGCGGTCCTGAGCGCGGGGGAGTTCTCGAGAGACGTGCTCATGCAGTTCACGATGGTCTCGGAGGCGGGCGTCGCCCAGGAGGCGGCCTCGATCTGGCGGGGGCTCGGGGATGTGTTCGGGAAGAGCCTCGTCCGGGGAATCGGGTATCCGGTCCTCGCGTCGGCGATCCTCGGGTTCGTCCTCGTGCTCCGGCGCGGTCTTCCCCACGGTCGGCACGCGCGTCGCGGGAGGGGCCGCGGTGCGCCCGAGCCCGGCGATCCCGAGCTGGCGTTCGCAGGCGCTCTCATCGCCCTCGTCTACACGGCGTGCGTTCTCGCGTTTCTGATCGCGATCACCGTGAAGCGCTCGACGTACGTCACGCAGGCGATCCCTGCGATCGCGGCCCTGGCCGGCGCGGGGTTCGTCATCGCGTTCGGGCTTGGGACGGGTGACCGGGCGTCCGGACGGCGGCGTTCGTCGCGCGCGTCGTCGAGGGCCATCGCGGGAACCGCCGTCGCGATCGTCGCGCTGGCGCTCACCGCGTGGCCGTCGATCCGGTTCGACAGGGCGATCGGCGCCGTCGACACGCGCTCGCAGGCGAAACGCTGGGTCGAGGAGAACGTGGAGCCCGGGACCACGCTCGTCGTCGAGGCGTACGGGCCGGAGCTCAACCGTACGACCGCGCAGCTCGAGTACGCCGTCGGGGCGGACTCGACGGGCGTGTCCTCGTGGAGCGCCTCGAAGCGGCGAATCAACGAGCTCGAGCTCGACATCGGACGCGCCAGACATCCGCAGTACCGGGTCTTCGGATCCGGCATGGGACAGATGCTCTTCCGAATCACCGCCGCCGCGGACGACCAGGCGGCGATGGTGGCGGAGATCGAGAGGATCGCTCCGCGCTACCTGATCCTGACGAGCAAGGCGGACCCCGCGCGACCGATGGCCGGCGCGGAGCCGCCGCCGACGCCGAGTCCGAGCACGCTCGTCGACTGGGTCGGGGAGAACGGCACACTCGTCTCCCGCTTCGTCGAGGGGACGGCGATGCCGACGATCGACCGCGGGCCGGGCCGCTCGTTCCACAACCCGGTGATCGAGATCTTCGAGCTCTCTCTCGAGGGGGCGCAGGATCCGCCGGCCGCTCAGGCCGAGACGGGGCCGGACGGGGAGGGGGCGCTCGATGGCTGATTCCCGGATGCCGAGACAGACCTCCGCACCTCCCCCGATGCCGAGCCAGGTGCCGCAGTACAGCTACGCCTGGGTGCTCTACGTTCTGGCGGCCGTCGTCGCCCTCGGCATGGCCTACGCGATCTACCAGCTCCACTACTCGTACGGGCAGGCGCCGCACCGGATCATCAAGATCCTCGTCGGCGTGACGGTCTTTCTGATCGCGTTCTTCCGGCCCTACGTCGCGATGCACGCGTGGCTCCTCGCCCTTCCGCTCGGCGAGTTTCTCCCCGCGACGGGCATCCCCGGCGTGAACGGCCCCAACCTCATCTTCATCATCCTCCTGCTGAGCTGGGTCGTCCCGAGGATCTTCTCGCGGGAGAGGATATTCACCCGCACGAGGCTCTCCGTGCCGATCGCAGTGTTCATCGGCGTGCTCACCCTCTCGCTCATCAAGGCCGTGGTGTTCCCGCCCTCTGCGGGAAGCTACCCGGCGATCGTGATGGTCAAGAACCTCTGGAACAGCGCCCTCGGGCTCGCGGTCTACTACGTCGTCGTGAACACCGTCGTGAGCCGCGAGCAGATGAAGAACCTCCTCGTGACGTTCGGCGCAGGCGCGACGGTCGGCGCCATCATCGCGATCCAGCAGTTCATCGGTCTCGCTTCCCACAAGCGCGTCGTCGGCGCGCTCGGAGACGTCAACGACCTCGGCGCCTACTTCGCCGTGTGCGCGTCGATGCTCGGCGGGGTCTTCCTGGCCTCGGGAGCGTTCTCCGCGCTGAAGCGGGTTGCGATCTGGGTCGCGGCCGCGTTCACCACGATCGGCGTCGTCCTCCCGAAGTCCCGCGGCGCGCTCGTGGGGTTCGCGTGCGGACTCGGGGTTCTGGCGCTGAGCGTGAGCAAGCGCGCGTTCGTCTTCTTCCTGATCGTCCTCGCCCTGAGCCCGCTGTGGGCCCCGGGCTTCGTGAAGGACCGGATGGCGGAGACGAGAGTCGACAGCGTCGAGGCCGAGATCATGGGGGACCCGACCGACAAGCTCGATCCCTCGGCCTCGGTGAGGCTCAGGATCTGGGGCGTCGTCCTTCGCGAGACGGTGCGCACTCCCCTCTGGGGGATGGGATACTCGACGATCCCTTTCCTGACCTACAGGGAGATCGGGAGGTCGTTCTCGGCTCACAGCCTCTACATCGCGACGTTCGGAGAGGCCGGACTCATCGGGATTGCCGCGCTCTTCTGGCTCCTTCTCTCCTGCGTGAGGAGCGGCCTCGAACTCCTGCGCAGGGCGACGCGGAAGCTGGACAGGGGGATCGCCGTCGGATTCCTCGGCGCGACCGCGGCGCTTCTCGTCGCGAACGTGTTCGGAGAGAGGTTCATGAACATGTCGATCGCGGGGACGTACTTCTTCCTCGCCGGTCTTGTGGATAGATGCATCCATTTCATTCGCACTGAGGACGCTCCCCGGACAGCAGAGGAGATGACATCATGAGGCTCACAATCGCTGCAGTGCTCTTCTTCGTCGTCGCGGCCATGGTGGTCCCGGCGGAGGGGTACCAGGTCATTCAGGGACACCCGCGGCTCTTCTTCAGGGCGAGCGATGTCTCCGCCATCCGCGCGAGGGCACTGGGTCCATACGCCTCGGACTACAACAAGATCAAGACCTGGTGCGACAGCCACATCAACGACTCGCTCCCGGTGAATCTCGGCTGGGCGCTTCCGTCGTACAGCTTCGTCTACCTCGTCAGTCAGGACACCCGCTATCTCAACCGCGCGAAGACGATCTCCAACTACGTCATCAGTCACAATCAGACTGAGTCGACCAGCTGGGTATCGGGCGGGAGCATCTTCTTCGACTGGTGCTACGACGCGCTCACTCCGACGGAGCGGCAGACGTACGGAAACGCGCTCGCGCAGGGCGCCGACTGGTGGGAGAGCGGTGACGGCATCGGAACGCAGTGGCACATCACCGACAACTACCACCACAAGCTCGGGAGGATCGCACTCCTCGTGTACCCGGGCATCGCGCTCTACGGCGAAGGGATCAACGACCAGGTCGCGACCGCGTGCCTCGACACGTACACCTCCAACCAGTTCGGCTCCTCGCACATCCTCTGCTGCCTCGACGAGATCGCGAGCGACGGAGGCTACTTCGAGGGCGAGTACAACCTCTCGATCCTCTGCACCGGCAACCGGATGGGCATGGCGGCCTACGACGTCGCGACGACCGACGACCCGTTCTCCTGGTCCTCGAACTACCAGAACATGGCGCGCTATCTCATCTACGAGACGGGCGCGGTGAAGGGAAACGGGACGGCGATCGGTTCGAGGCAGGGCGACTCCCACTCGCACGGTGGTGGTGGGCCGTCCACGCGGCTGGCGCTCTACAACCTCGCCGACATCTACAATGACGGCGTTGCCCAGTGGATGTCCGACGAGCTCATTGAGAAGGGGTCCGGGTACATCAACTCGTTCGACCGCTGGAAGAAGATCATCTGGCGAGACCCTTCGATCACGCCCGTCCACCCGGCCACCGTCTACGGCGAGAGCAACGCCGCGCTCTTCAACGACGTCGGCATGGCGTACATGAGGTCCGGCTGGGACCTCTCTGAGAGCAGCACGGACGTCTACGCCGTCTTCCGCTGCGAGGCGGTCCCCGTCTACCACACACACGCCCACCAGGGTCACTTCCTGATTGCGAGGGGGAACGACCTCCTGGCGATCGACTCGGGCGACTACGACACGTGGGGCAGCTCTCACTGGCGGAACTACTTCATCCGCACGGTCGCCCACAACACGATCACGGTCTACGACCCGAACGAGTCGACGTGGTCACCGTACGTGAACGACGGCGGGCAGTTCGTGGCCTCGAACTACGGACACCCCGACGTGTGCGGAGACATGTCCGACCCGCAGTTCGACCGCGGGAGGATCGTCACGCCCTTCAAGGACACCGAGACGTTCACCTACGTCAAGGGCGACGCGACGAAGGCGTACTCCTCGAGCAAGGTCTCGAACTTCACCAGGGAGTTCGTGTGGCTCAAGCCCGACTTCTTCGTCATCCTCGACCGCGTCAGCGCGACGTCTCCGTCGTTCACGAAGAAGTGGCTCCTCCACTCGATCAACCAGCCGCAGGTCTCGGGCGACACGTTCTCCGTGACGCACGGGAGCTCGAAGCTGTTCGTGAAGACGCTGCTCCCGACGCAGCACCAGATCACGACGATCGGCGGCAGCGGTCGGAAGTTCGAGGTGAACGGCACCAATTACCCGCCTTCCGGAGGAGGCGGACTCGAGGACGGAGCGTGGCGCGTCGAAGTGTCACCGGCGACGGCCGCGAACGAGCACATATTCCTGCACGTCCTCTACGCGACCTCGTCGAGCGTCACGTCGATGCCGAACGTGACGTTCATCGACACGGGTGACTTCATCGGTGCGAACGTGGCCGGGCAGACGGTCCTGTTCACGAAGAGCGGCCAGCCGGGCGAGGACGCCTGCTGGGTGTCCGGCGGGTAGAGGGCAACGGCGGCCGGAGGACAACGACGGCCGCAAGGCAGCGCGACAGGAGGGGTTCGTGCGAGTCTGTTTTCTCGCAGACGGCAGCAGCGTGAATACGCGGAGCTGGGTCGAGCACTTCTCGAAGGTGCTCGGTCACGACGTGCACGTGCTGTCCATGAGCCCGCCCGCCGATCTCGGCCCTTCGATCGGAGTGCACGACCTCTCGGTCGTGGAGGGCGAGCCCGGGTTCGCGGGCAGGGTGGCGAACCTCGGTAAGATCCCGCGCGTGAGGAGGATCGTCGGAGCGATCGCGCCCGACCTCGTCGTCGGCTACCGGGTCGCGAGCTACGGCTTTCTGGCCGCGATGTCGGGGTTCCACCCCTTCGTCGTGGTGGCCCAGAGCCAGCTCATCGTCGGGAAGCCCTTCCGCGCACAGAAGAGGATACCGGTGAGGATGACGCTCAGGCGAGCCGATCTCATCCACTCGTGGGCGCCTCACATGTCGAAGCGGCTGGTCGAGCTCGGCGCCTCGCCCGAGAAGATCTTCGAGTGCCCCCGCGGGATCGACCTCACTCGGTTCGCGCCGCGGGACGGCGACGCGGAAGACGAGTACTCGGTGGTCACGACGAGGTCGCTCCAGCGTCACTACAGGCTCGGCGTCGTGCTCCAGGCGCTCGCGCTCGTCAGGGAGGAGGTTCCCTCCGTCACGGGCGCGGTGGCCGGAACCGGGAACTGCGCCGCGGAGCTCGAGGGCCTCACCCGCGACCTCGGGATCGAGGATCGCGTGTGGTTCGCGGGGGGAGTGGCGTACGACGAGCTCCCGGGCCTCCTCGGAAAGTCGAGCGTCTACGTGGCCGCGGTCCGCGTCGACGGTGTGTCGGCCTCCCTCCTCGAGGCGATGGCGCGCGGCTGTTTTCCCGTCGTCTGGGACAACGAGGCGAACCGCTACTGGATCGACAACGGGCGGAACGGCTTCCTGGTCGCCGGAACGGGCCCGGAGGCCTACGCGGAGGCGATCACCGCCGCCCTTTCGGATCGCGACCTCAGAGCTCGCGCGGCGGAGATCAACAGGGCGATCGTGGAGGAGAGGGGCGACCTCTCGAAGAACATGAAGACGATCGAGGCGGCCTATCTGGGGCTCGTCGGTGCGGGCGCAGCGCCGACCGACAGCCGCGCGGCCCGGCCGCCGCTGGTGAGGTGACGATGGAGTACGCCGGAGAGAAGCTCTACAGCCGATGCCCCGTGCCGATTCAGAACCTGCTGATGTCGGTCTACGGGTGGAGGCTCCGCAGCGAACGTTTCGGGCGCGAGTTCGACCGCGCGAGCGAGTTGCTCGATCGGTCACAGTGGTTCTCGCTCGAGGAGCTCGAGGCGTATCAGGAGGAGCGTCTCCGCCTGGTCGTGAGGCACGCCTACGAGACGGTGCCTTACTACCGGGACCTCATGAGCGGGCTCGGGCTCGAGCCCGGCGACGTCACCCGTCTCTCGGACCTGTCGAAGCTGCCCGTGCTCACGCGCGAAGACGTCGACCGGAGCCTCGACCAGCTCGTGTCGGAGGCCGCCGGGAAGAAGTCGCTCCAGAAAACACACAGCGCCGGGACGACCGGGTCGTCGCTCTACATGTACTGGGATCAAGAGGTCGGCTACATGAACAACGCGTGCCTCTGGCGCGAGAGGAGCTGGGCCGGCATCGAGTTCGGCGATCCGATCGCCACGTGTCTCGGACGTCCCGTCGTCCCCCTCGAGCAGAAGGGGCCGCCGTTCTGGCGCCACAACCGGCCGTGGAACTACCTCATGCTGTCTCCGCTCCACATGACCGACGAGTCCGCCCCGCTCTACATCGAGGCCATGCGCAAGGCCGGGGTGGTGGCGCTCGACGCGTACCCGACCGCTGCGTACGTCCTGGCCCGGTTCATGGAGGCGCGGGACGAGTACCTGCCGCTCAAGTGCGTCTTCACCACGTCGGAGCCTCTCCTCGACGTCGAGCGGGAGGTGATCGAGGAGCGGTTCCGGTGCCGCGTCTTCGACGGCTACAGCCAGTCCGAGCGGGTCATGTTCACGAGCGAGTGCGACAAGCACACCGGGCACCACCTCTACATGGAGTTCGGCATCACGGAGCTCCTCGACGACGAAGGCGCCCCCGTTCCGGACGGGACGGTCGGACGCGTCGTCGCGACCGGGCTCCACAACTTCGGGATGCCCTTCATTCGCTACGAGGTCGGCGACACCGCTTCGATGTCCGGGACGGACTGCCCGTGCGGCAGGAAGCTGCCGCTCATGGGCGACGTGGCGATGCGGGCGGAGGACATCCTCGTCACGCCCGACGGACGCCTCGTGCCGCCGCTGATGGTCGCGCGCGCGTTCAAGCTGGTGCCGGGCATCGTGAGATCGCAGATCGTCCAGCACGATGCCGCTGAGATCACGACGCGGCTCGTCGTGAAGGAGCCGCTCACGCAGCACGAGGAGGACGATCTCAGAAGGAACATCGCCGATCGGCTCGGACCGGCCGTCCGGGTCGAGATCGAGTACGTCGACGAGATACCGCTCGTCGGAAGGAGCAAGTACCGCCGGGTCATCTCCACGGTGCCACTCGTGTGGGGGAAGACGACCACGGCGAATCTCTACCAGGAGGAAGGTGGGGGGGAAGGCACGGGGGATCGCAAGGAGGAACGCGCCGGCGCTTCCCGCACTGGGGCGTAGGACGGCGCGCGGCGAGGAGCACAGGGTACCGGTGTCTCGAGCGCCGGGAAGGGTGCACGGGGTTGTCGAGATGAAGAAGGTCTTCCACGTCGTTGGCTCGTTGGGGCTCGGTGGGGCCGAGCGCGTGGTGGTCGAGTACGCGACCTCCCACGACCGCTCGCGCTACGAGCCCGAGGTGTGCTGCGTCGGGGACGCGGGTCCCCTGGCCGGCATCCTCGACGAACGCGGCGTTCCCGTCCACGCCCTGGGACGGAGGTCCCGTCTCGACTTCCGCGCCGTGTTCAAACTCGCGCGTCTCATCAGACGCCGCGGCGTCGACGTCGTCCACGACCACAACTTCACCGCGATGACCGTCGGGATCCCCGCCGCCATCCTCGGCGGGGCCACGGCCGTCCTGCGCACCGAGCACAACGTCGCCACAAGGCGCTTCCCGCTCCGGCTCGCGCTGAGCAGGGTCGCCGGCATGCGCGAGAACGCTCAGATCGCGGTGTCGGACGCCGTCGCCCGGTCCCGACTCGCGGAAGGACGACTCTCCCCGGCCCGTCTCGTGACCATTCGGAACGGCATCGACGACACGCTCCGGCCGGTCGCGGGGGACCGTCGAGAGGTGCGCCGCGAGCTCGGCGTGCCCGAAGACGCCGTCCTCTGTCTGACCGTCGGCAACCTCACCCCGCAGAAGGACCACGAGAACCTCATCCGCGCGGCCGCGGCCGTCTCGGACCAGGTGCCGCCGGTGTACTTCGCCGTTGCCGGCGGAGGTCCCATTCTCAAGCACCTGGCGGATCACGCGGCCGAGCTCGGCGTCGGCGACCGCGTGGCGTTTCTCGGGCCGCGCGACGACGTGCCCAGGCTTCTCAGAGGAGCGGATGTCTTCGTCCTCTCGTCGGCTTGGGAGGGGCTGCCGATCACGGTGCTCGAGGCGATGGCGGCGGGGGTCCCGTGCGTCTCGACGGCCGTCGGGGGCGTCCCGGAAGTGATCAGGAACGGCGTGAACGGGTACGTCGTGCCGCCGCGGGACCACGAAGCGCTCGCGGAGAAGATCGCTCTTCTCGCGAGGGACGCCGGGCAGCGCTCGCGACTGGCGGCCATGGCCCGCCGTACCTACGAGAGGGCATTCACCGCGAAGCACATGGTCAGGCAGACGGAGGCGCTGTACGACCTCGCGCTCGCGGGTCACGCGCACCGCGCACCGTCCGGGAAGATCAAGGTCCTCTACGTGATCGGGCAGCTCGACCGCGGCGGGGCCGAGCGTCAGCTCCTGGAGCTCGCCACGCGACTCCCGAAGGACCGCTTCGAGCCGGTCGTCTGCTGCCTCGGCCGGCCCGGGCCGCTGGGCCGGGAGATCGAGGAGTCCGGCGTCCGTCTGGTCGTGCACGCGAAGCCGGTCGGCAACTTCTCCGGCGCGTCCCGCAAGCTCGCACGCCTGGTGCGCGCGGAGCGCCCCGTGATCCTGCACGCGTTCCTGTCGTCCGCAAACTGGCGGGGCCTCGTCGTCGGACGCCTCCTGCGCGTTCCGATCGTCATCACGTCGATGCGGAACGTCGACGTTCACACGAAGTTCCGGGGGAACGCGATCGAGAGGCTCCTTTCCAGCATCACGGACCAGGTGATCGCGAACGCGGGCGCGGTCAAGGACTACGTCGCGGAGATGCACTGGGTCGATCCGCGGAGGATCCGCGTGGTCTACAACGGGATATCGGTCGAGAGAGTCCTCGGCCGCGCCACCGGGACGCCCGGAGGCGCGGAGGCCCCGTGGGTGACGGACGTCCCGGCCGGAGAGTCGTTCCCGGGGCGCGGCGCAGGGGAAGGTCCCACGGTCACCGTGATCGCGAGCCTGACTCCGAAGAAGGACCACAGGACGTTCCTCGCGGCCGCCGCCAGGATCGCGAGCGAGAGGCCCGAGGTGCGGTTCCTCGTCGTCGGCGACGGCCCGCTCAGGGCGGAGCTCTCGGAGCACGCGAAGGACCTCGGGCTCGGGGACGCCGTGACGTTCGCGGGCTCGACCGACAAGGTCGGCGCGGTCCTCGCGAGCACCGACGTGTTCGTGCTCACCTCGATCAAGGAGGGTTGCTCGAACGTGATCCTGGAGTCGATGGCCGCCGGGAGACCCGTCGTTGCGACCTCCGTCGGGGGGAACCCCGAGCTGATTGCAGAGGGCGAGACCGGGTTCCTGCTTCCGGTCGGCGACGCCGAGGGTATCGCGCGCCGTGTGCTCGACCTCCTCGGCGACGAGGAACTGCGGCGCCGAATGGGGAGGGCGGGCAGGGAGCGCGTCCTCGCCCGGTACACGACGGAACACATGGTGGACGACACGATCGGTTTCTACCTCGAGATGCTCGATGAGCGCGTGCCGGGGCTCGTCGGGTGGGTCGACGCGCTGAGCGCGAGGGAGTTCGATACGGCATGAGGACGGATCCCGACACGGGAGAGCGCGGAAGACGCGGCGGGCTCACAGGCGAGGACAGCCGTTGCCTGTGGGGCGACGACGTTCCCCACATCGACGAGAACGGTGCCGTCTCCTTCTCCGGCCTCTGGGGGCTCGGGCGGGGACTCCGGAACTGCGCGCCCCTCGTGCGGGCGATGAGCCTCGCGCCGTGGGGCGGCGGGACGATCCTGCGCTACCACTCGGTCAACGACGACCCGGGCTGGGCCGGCGACTACGTCCAGCGGAGCCTGGTCGTCCCGACGGAGGTCTTCGACCGGCAGGTCGCCTCCCTCGTGGAGCGCCACCGCGTCGTCGGCGTGCCGGAGCTCGCGGAAGCGATCGCTTCCGGCAGGCGGGTCGACCCGAGGACCGTGGCGATCACGTTCGACGACGGGTACGAGGACAACTACCGCTGCGCGTTTCCGATCCTGAGGAAGCACGGGGCGACCGCGACGTTCTACGTCACGACGGGCGCGATCTCGGACGCGTCGATCCTCTGGACCGTCGCTCTCCGCCACGCGATTCGGAAGACCGAGGCGCCCGGGCTCGAGTGCGGCACGTTCGGCTCATGTTCGGTCGACCTGTCGACGCCCCGCGCGAAGGAGAGGACCATCGCGTTCATCACGGCAGTCGTGAAGCGGTGTGGTGAAGGCGAGGCCCTGGACATCGTGAGCGAGGTCCTGGAGGCCTGCGGGAGCTCCCGGCAGACGTTCGATTCGCGGATCATGATGACCCCGGACGAGATTCGGGAGATGCACGAGGGCGGGATGACGATTGGCGCGCACTCGGTCACGCACTACAACCTTCCGAGCCTCACGACCGACGCGCTCGTTCGCGAGGTGGGCGAGTCGAGGCAGGCACTCGAGGAACTGCTGGGGTGCGAGGTGGAGCACTTCGCCTACCCGAACGGGAGGACGAACCGGCACTTCGACGCGAGAGTGGCCTCTGTGGTCGCGGAGGCGGGGTTCAGGTCTGCGGTGACGTCGATCTCGGGCCCCGTCTCGCTGCGGTATCCGGTGCACTGCCTGCCTCGGCTGGGGATCGTCCCGCACGACGCGGACGTCCGATGGCTCGCGGCAGACATCCAGCACGCGCGGCTCTCTCGCCCGAACCACTCGTCTCTCAGGGAGGTGGCCGCGTCGTCGGACTCGCGGCGAGCACCCGGTGGCGGTCGCGACGACGCGGGGGCCACGGACGAAGGTCAGGAGGCGGCGTCGTGACGGACGCCGAGCACGCGGAGGTCGATTCTGGGAAGGACCGGCAAAGAAGCGAGTCGCGGACCGACCAAGGTGGCGTTCTGGGCCGGGTCGTTCGAGCGGGCGGGGACGCAGCGGTTCCTGGTCGAGCTCCTCTCGAGGATCGACCGGGAACGCTTCGACGCGATCGTCATGTCGACGGCGAAGCGCGGAGAGCTTCTTCCCGTGATCGAGGCGCTGGGGATCCCGGTGCACGAGTTCGGGACCGGGGCGAGCGCTCTCTCGGCGGGGACCGCCCGTGGTCTTCCCCGCGCGGCGTCGTTCCTGCGGCGCGAGCGAGTGGAGGTGCTCTCCTGCATGCTCGGCCTCACGACGATCGTCGGGCCCTTCGTCGGGCGCGCCGCGCGCGTGCCGGTCGTGGTGAACAACCAGAGAAACCTCTCGTACTGGCTGGAAGGCGGAGCGAAGGAGAGGGCCTACGGGTACGCGAACCGTCGCGTCGTCGACGCTGTCCTCGTGAACAGCGCGGCGGCGGCGGGAGAGCTCGTCGAGCGGTTCCACGTCCCGGAACGGAAGATCGTCAACATCGGTGTCGGGATCGATCTGGCGCCCTACTCGGCCGGCGAGGCGGGCGACCGCGACGACCCCCGGGACGAGGCTCTCGCGAGGGAGCTCGGGACCAGGGGACACCCGGTGGTCGGGATCGTCGGCAAACTCTCGGAGGTGAAGGGGCACGAGCACTTCCTCGAGGCGGCGGCCACGGTCGCGAAGGCGCGGCCGGACGCGCGCTTCCTCATCGTCGGCGACGGCGCGAGGAGACAGGAGCTCGGCCGGATGGCCGACACGCTTGGTATCGCGGACGCGGTGATCTTCGCGGGCGTCCGCGAGGACGTGCCCCGAGTGCTCGGACTCATGGACGTCTTCGCGCTCTCGTCGACCTCAGAGGGCACGCCGAACGTCCTGATGGAGGCGATGGCCGCCGGACTCCCGGTCGTGGCGACGGACGTCGGCGGGGTGCCGGAGGTGGTAGAGCACGGCTCGTCGGGTCTCCTGGTGGAGGCCGGCGACGGCCCCGCGATGGGCGGGTCGCTCCTCGAGATTCTGAACGATCCCGCGAGGGCCGACTCGATGGGTGAGCGCGGAAGGGCGCTCGCTCGCGCGAGATACGACATCAACGCCGTCGTGGCGAAGGTCGAGGACACGTTCGCGGCGCTCTTGTGCACCGCGGGGAGAGCGCACGCCGGCGTGGGTCGAACGTCGTCGGAACTGAAGCTTGGGCAGGCAGGAGAGGCCGGAAGGAAGCCATGAGGATCCTCTTCCTGACACAATACTACCCGCCGGAGACCGGCGCGGCGCCGCTTCGGGCCTATCACTTCGCGACGAAGCTCGCGAGGCAGGGCCACGCCGTGACGGTCGTGACGGGTATGCCCAACCACCCCAGCGGAGTGAAGCAGCCCCGCTACCGGAGGAAGCTCGGCGGCCGCGAGGAGTCCGACGGCGTCCGCATCGTGCGGTGCTACCTCTACGCGACGCCGAGGAAGACGTTCTTCACCCGCATAGCGAACCAGCTCTCGTTCATGTTCACCGCCGCGATCGGCGGCTGCGCCGCCAGGAAGTGCGACATGATCCTGGTGAGCTCGCCGCCGCTCTTCCTCGGGCTCACGGCGTGGTTCCTCGGACTCGTACGGGGTGTTCCCTTCGTGCTCGACCTCAGGGACTACTGGCCGCACGCCGCGGTCGCGCTGGGCGAGCTCAGGAACCCGCGGGCCATCCGCGCCGCGGAGAGACTCGAGCGGTTCCTCTACCGGCGCGCCGCGAGGCTCATCGCGGTCACGCCCGGGATGGAGCGGCTCATGCTCGAGCACGGCATCCCGCGGCACAGGATATCGCTCATCACCAACGGCGCGGACACGGAGATGTTCACGCCCGCGGGAGGCGGCCCCGCCGGCAACGGCGGAGACGGCCGGACGGTCATCTACTCGGGGACCCACGGCCTGGTTCACGGGATGGACGTGATCCTCGACGCCGCCGAGATCCTCCGCGACGAGAGCGACGCGAAGTTCGTGCTGGTCGGGGACGGTGTGGCCAAGCAGGACCTCGTGCGCGAGGCCGACCGGCGCGGACTCAAGAACGTCGAGTTCATCTCGAGCAGGCAGCCGGAGGAACTCAGCGAGCTCGTGCACCGGTCCGCTCTCTGCCTCGCCACGACGAGGGGCGGAGAGTTCTCGGCCGGCACGATCCCGGTGAAGATCTTCGACTACATGGCGTGCGGGAAGCCGATCGTCGCGGCGGTCGAGGGCGACGCGCGGGAGATCGTCGAGCGCGCCGGGAGCGGCATCGTGACGGAGCCTGGAGACGGGAAGGGGCTCGCGGATGCCGTGAAGACGCTGCTGGGCGACGCCGAGCTCCGCCACACGTTCGGGAGGAGCGGCCGCGTCTTCGTCGAGGACGAGTACTCGAGGACCGCTCTCGCGGGGAAGCTCGAGGAGCTCATCGAGGAGATCCTCGCTTCGGAGAGCGCGCTCTGCGGCAGCCACTTCAAGTTCCACTACTACCTCGGAATCAAGTACACGCTCGACGTCCTCACGGCGCTCGCTGTCCTGATCGTGGGAGCGCCGTTCCACGCGCTCCTGGCGCTCGCCGTCAGACTCGATTCACCCGGTCACGCCCACTTCACGCAGAGGCGGATCGGTGTCTACTCGCAGGAGTTCACGATCTTCAAGCTCCGGACGATGCACCGCGAGACGCCGGATCTCGCGACCGATCTGATGAACGACAGCCCGATGAAGGTCGGCTGCGTGACGAAGTTCGGGTGGCTTCTCAGAAGGACGAGCATCGACGAGTACCCGAACTTCCTGAACGTGCTCCGGGGTGAGATGAGCGTGGTCGGCCCGCGGCCGGCCCTCTACAACCAGCACGAGCTGATCGAGCTCAGGCGCCGGCTCGGAGTCGATCTTGTCCGGCCCGGACTCACCGGATGGGCACAGATCAACGGGAGGGACGAGGTCGAGCTGGAGGAGAAGATCAGGCTCGACGGATCCTACGTCGAGAACTGCTCGCTCCTCCTGGACCTCAGGATCCTCCTGGGGACGTTCGGGGCTCTCAGAAGGTCCCGAGGGGAGCAGCGCGGTCCGCGCCGCAGCACGGAGGAGCAGCGTTGACGAAGGGGACCCACAGACACGACGGGTCGGAGATCCGGAAGACGTCCGGGGACGGGAACGCGGTCCCCAGGGGGACGCTCGCCGCGCGCCAGCTCGCGCGCTTCGCGGTGGCGGCCGTGCTCGTCGCGATCGTCTACTACCCGATCTTCCCGACGCTCTGGCGGACCTGGATGTCCTCCCCGAACTACTCGCACGGATTCCTCATCCCTCCGATCGTCCTCTTCCTTCTGTGGCGCGAGCGGAAGAGGTTCGCGGAGGCCGTGGGGTCGGGGACGGCGTGGGGCATCGTTCTCATCGCGCTTGCGCTCGCGGGGAACGTGGTGTCGATCAGGGCCGGCGTCTTCATGACGCAGGGCTACTCGTTCGTCCTCATGCTCTTCGGCCTGTCGCTCTTCTTCTTCGGGGGACGTGCGACGAAGGTGGTCTGGTTCCCGCTCGCGTTTCTCGTGTTCATGCTTCCGTGGCCGCCGTTCCTCATGAACGTGCTGAGCTTCAACCTCAAGGTGTTCGCGGCGCGAACCGGAAGCGCCGTCGCCGCGAAACTCGGCGTGCCGCTCGTCCGCTCGGGAATGACGATACACGTCCCGGCGGGGTCGCTCCGGATCGCCGACCCGTGCAGCGGGCTTCGCTCTCTCATCGCGCTCCTGGCGCTGGGAACGCTCTTCGCGTACCTGACGGAGGGCGCGGTGTGGAAGCGGCTCGCCATCGTCGCGGCCAGCGTGCCGCTCGCGATCGCCGGGAACCTGCTCAGAATCACGGCGCTCTGCCTCGTCGCGCACGTCTGGGGCATCGACGCGGCTCTCGGGTTCTTCCACGACTTCTCGGGCTTCCTGCTGTTCATGTTCGCGTTCGCCGGGCTGGTGGTGCTCAGGAGGCTCCTCCGGTGTAACTCGCACGAGGAGGAAGAGACCGCCACAGAGGGGAGGGGCGCTTGAGGACCGCACTCGGGACGATCGTCGTGGTCGCGCTCCTTGGGGCGGGGGCTCTCTACGTGCACTTCAACCCGCCGGAGAGGATGGAGCTCGAGGCAGGCACGCTCGGCGCGTTCCCGTCGGAGCTCGGCGGCTGGCGCAGCGTCGACCTCTCGTTCTCCGACGTCGTCTACGAGGAGCTCGAGGCGACCGACACGCTGGCGCGGCGGTACACGAACGACGTCGGCGACTGGATCTGGTTCGTCATCATCTTCCACCAGAACGACCGGTACGGCGCGCACGAACCGCTGGTGTGCTACCGGTCTCAGGGGTGGATGGACGTCGACTCGGGGCTCGTGCCGCTCTGGCGTGAAGACGGGAGCTTCGACGCGAACTGGGTGCTCGTGGATCGGGAGGGCGTCCGCCGTCTCGCGGTCTACTGGTGGTACGCGGCGGGCGACCTGGCGACGGCCGACCGCGACAAGTTCATGTCGCGGATGGCGGCGTCGGGGATCGTGTCGAACGTGACCTACGGAGCGTTCGTCAGGACGTCGACCGTCGTGGAGGACGGCGACTTCGACGGCGCGATGGAGGTTCTCAAGGACTTCTCGGAGGCCGCGCTCGTGCGCCTTCCGCAGCTCTTCGTGTTCATCGGGGAGAGCTGACGAGGGCCGGGCGTCGGGAACGAACGGGCCCGCCGTCGGCGTGACGCCGGGCGAGCCCCGTCGCGGGGGATACTCGAAAGGACTTAGATGGGTCTCATCGAACAGATCAACGCTCTCATCTGGAGCTGGGTGGAGACGTTCACGGCGTTCGGACGCCGCGTGGCGCTCCTCCCGCTCGTCATCTACACCGCGGCGCAGGCGGCGATCCTGGCCGCGATCGCCGGGTTCGCGTACCCGGTCGTCTCGTGGTTCATGGTGCCGCTCATGAGGTGGCGGTTCGGGGAGTCGGTGCTGCACTACCCGAACAACTTCCTCGTGCTCCGCGCCGGGCTGGGTGAGATCGATCCGTTCCTCGCCGTCTTCCTCGGTGCGGTGACCACGGCGACGGCGGTCGTGCTCTTCGGTACGTTCTATCAGAGAAGACGGGTGGGGTTCGGGGAAGCGTGGCGCACGGCATCGTCGAGGTACTGGTCGCTCGTGCTCGCCGCGGTGATCGCCGTCGGTCTCGCTCAGATCGTGACGCGAACGTCCTACGCGTTCTTCGGCTACCTCGCGGACGAGAGCCCCGGGACGTTCCGGCTCGTGAGAGGGTCGACGATCCTCGTCGTCCTCGTCGTCCAGGCGCTCCTCATCTACACGACGCCCTACATCGTGCTGGCGGGGAAGAGCGTGCGCGCCGCGATCGGAGGCAGCCTGGGTCTCTTCGGAAGGACCCCGATCACCACGTTCATGCTCGTGGCCGTGCCGGCGGCGCTCGAGATCCTGCCGCTCTGGTTCTGGAGGCAGAGCGCGTCGATCGCCCACACGTTCTCGCCCGAGCTCGTGCCGCTCCTCATGGTGGTGTGGATCGCGGTCCTCTTCTTCGCGGTCTACGCGGCGCTCGGCGGCGTCACGCGGCTCTTCCTCCACCTGACGCAGGACGAGACGGCGCGCGCGGAGGCTGCGGCCGCCGGAGGGGAGGGACGGCCATGACGACGGCCATGACGAGAGCACCGTACACTCGCACGGCGTGGCGCCTCGTGGCGGTCCTGCTCCTCGCGACCCTCGCGGCGTGCGTCGGATGCGAGTCATCGAGTGAGATCAGGAACAGGTACGAGGCTGAGAGGATGGCCTGGAGGGTGAGCAGCCTCACGCGCGCCGTGGTCGCCAATCCCGGGATGAACACCGAGAAGACGCGCCAGCGCGTGGAGGACGAGTACCGGAGCATCGCCCGGGCGTTCCCTCCGCCCGCGGGAGACCTCGCGGAAGTCTCCGAGGCGGCGAGGGAGATTGCCCGCATCTCCGGGCGAAGCAGGCTCGCGCTGGGGCAGCTCGCGATGGAGTACGGCGACCTCGACGAGGCGCGGCGGCTCTACTCGTCCGTGCGGGACAGCTACGCGTTCGACAGGGGTCTGACGATCGACGCTACGCTCGCGCTCGGCGCGGTCGAGCGGGTCGAGGACAACTGGCCCGAGGCGGTGGCGGTCTACGCGGGCCTCCTCGAGGACTGGGCGCCAGCCGAGGACTCGGAGGCGAGCCCCGACACGCGGATCCTGCGCGCGCCCCTGTCGGTCT
>JALGVN010000283.1:3192-4160 GCA_025774645.1 bacterium | reverse complement strand
GACGGCCAGCCGCACCCGCAGGCGCTCGGTGACGACATGGCCGGGCTTCCTGACGAGGACGGCGTCGTGTTCACGTCGCCAATGTTCACGGGCGGGACCGCGACCGTTGACGTCATCGCCTCCGCGCCAGGGATGCTCGACGCGTGGATCGATTTCGACGGAAACGGTACGTGGGCGGATCCGGGCGACCAGATCTTCTCCGCGCTGCCCCTGGCCCCGGGAGTGAACTCTCTCGCGTTCATGGTACCACCCGGCATACCGCCGGGCGTCACGTTCGCGCGGTTCCGATTGAGTGCGAACGGGGGACTGCTGTTCGACGGGCCGGGCGGCGAGGGAGAGGTCGAGGATTACGAGGTGTACATCGAGGAAGAGGTGATCGACCTCGACTGGGGCGACGCCGACGATCCGCCGTATCCGACGCTTGCCACGTCGAACGGCGCGAGTCACGTGATCGTGCCCGGGGTCTTCATGGGCGCGAGCATCGACGCGGACCCCGACGGCCAGCCCACAGGAACGGCGGACGGAGACGACCTCGACGGGAACGACGACGAGGACGGCGTCACCTTCACGTCGCCGATCGTGCCGGGCCAGATCGCGTTGGTCGACGTCACGGCATCGGTCCCGGGCTTCCTCGACGCGTGGATCGACTTCGAGGGAGACGGCTCCTGGGTGCAGGCCTCGAACCAGATCTTCATGGCCGAGCCTCTCGTCCCGGGCATGAACTCACTCACGTTCGCCGTGCCGGGAAGCGCCGTGTCGAATCTGATCACTACCTCACGGTTCCGGTTCAGCACGAACGGGGGACTTCCGTTCGACGGGCCGTCCGGCGACGGCGAGGTCGAGGACTACATCACCTTCATCGACCAGGCCCCGCTCTTCAAGTGGGTCCAGTTCCCCGATCTCGAGCCCACCGGCATCGACGTCGCGGCGTTCGAGCCGTTCGTCCTGGCCGACGACTTCCTCTGCAC
>JALGVN010000283.1:0-3158 GCA_025774645.1 bacterium | reverse complement strand
ACCGAACCCGGACGAATTACCGAGATCACGATCTGGGGCTCGTGGCTCTGGGACGAGATACCGGATCCGGGAGCGGTCCACTTCACGCTCAGCATCCATGAGGACATTCCGGAAGACGAGAGCCCGACCGGGTACAGCATGCCGGGCGAGCTCCTCTGGCTGAAGACGTTCGCGCCGTACGAGTTCTACGTGGACATCTGGGCGGCCGGGATCGAGGAAGGCTGGCTCGAGCCCCCGGAGACCTACATCTTCCCGGCGGACGAGGTGTGCTGGGTGTACACGTTCATCATCGACCCGGTGGAGGCGTTCCACCAGGTGGGCATGCCGGACGATCCGATCGTCTACTGGCTCGACGTCCAGGCACTGCCGGAGTTCACCGGCGCGCACTTCGGGTGGAAGACGTCGCTCGAGCACTGGAACGACGACGCGGTCTGGGGACTCGGAATCGAGCCGTACCCCGGTCCGTGGGAGGAGCTCCGGTACCCGCCGCAGCATCCGTTCTTCCCGGAGTCGATCGACCTCGCGTTCGGGCTCAACATGACCTACGGCACCGACGTGCCCGAGGGCGAGGAGATCGTGCCGGGACGGCTCGGGCTCTACCAGAACGTCCCGAACCCGTTCAACCCGACGACGGTCGTCGCCTACGACGTCCCTGCCGGCGGCAGCCACGTCACGATCGAGGTGTTCGACGTGAACGGCCGTCTGGTCTCGACGCTCACCGACGAGCCTCAGACGGAGGGTCGTCGGAGCGTGTCGTGGCACGGCGTCGACGAGAACGGACGCGAACTCCCGTCCGGCGTCTACTTCTACCGGATGACCGCCGGTGAGTACGCCGAGACGAGGAAGATGCTGTTGTTGAAGTAGTTCCGTCGCTGTTCAGAACGTGTTGGAGGGGAGACCCCCGGCAGACGCCGGGGGTCTTCTCGTGGCGTCGGCCTGGCGGGCGAGCTTGGCCGGACCGTTCCCGCGTGCTATGATGCTCGCAGACTGACGAAACGCTCGCTGATCGACGATGCGACTGCCGATTCCCGCCCCATTGGAGTCCCGAGTGAACCCACCCCGCGCCGTCTCCCGAAGGAGCTGCCCTGCCGCGGACCCGATCAAGCGTCTTGTCCTAGTGTTCCTGGCCGTGTCCGTTCTGGCGACCCCGCTCGGCTGCTCAAGGGAGGAGCACGCGACGACCGTCCCCCGGATCGAGGACGATCATGCGCGACCCGGACGATGGCGAGCCGCGAGCGACTGGCAGGAGCGGACGGACCTCACGGAGGAGCAACGTGCCGAGATCGAGCGGCTCAGGACTCTCGGCTACGTCGGAGGCGTGAACCGGGCGCCCCCGGAGACCGGTGTGACGATTCACGACCCCGCTCGCGCCGAGGCCGGCCCCAACTTCTACACGTCGGGGCACTTCCCGGGCGCGATCCTCATGGGCATGGACGGCAACGTCCTCCACACCTGGGAGCTCTCCTTCGAGGAGGTCTGGCCCGGCAGGGACTACCCGGACGCGCCGGAGGTCGCGGAGAGCTGGCGTCGGGCGTACCTCTACGACAACGGCGACGTGCTCGCGATCTTCGACGGCCTCGGGCTTGTCAAGATCGACAGGGACTCGAACATCGTGTGGGTGTATTCGGGGGGCGCTCACCACGACCTTGAGATCATGAACGACGGGACGATCTACGTCCTGACTCGCGAGGCACACATCGATCCCAGGATCAGTCCGAACCGGCCGATCCTGGAGGACTCGATCACGATCCTCGACGCGGACGGGACCGAGCTCCGGAGTCTTCCCATTCTCGACGCGTTCAGAAACTCCGTCTACGACCGAGCGCCGCGCGCGATGAAGATGGCAAACCGAGGCGACATCACGCACACGAACACGCTCGAGGTCCTCGACGGGACGCTCGCCGACAGAATCCCCGCGTTCAAGGAGGGGAACGTCCTCGTGTCCTTCCGGAAGCTGCACTCGATCGCCGTCGTGGACATGGACACGGAGCAGGTCGTGTGGGTGCTCTCCGGGATGTGGATCGGACAGCACCAGCCGACCGTGCTCGAGAGCGGCGACCTTCTCGTCTACGACAACGGGGGAGCCAAGGGACCGTCGAGGGTGATCGAATTCGATCCGACAACGCAGGAGATCTTGTGGAGCTACGTCGGGGACCGCGACGGCCCTTTCTTCTCGAAGTCGTGCGGCTCCAACCAGAGGCTTCCGAACGGCAACACGCTCATCACCGAATCGAACAACGGGCGCGTGTTCGAGGTAACGCCCGACCGCACGATCGTCTGGGAGTACCGGAACCCGGAGAGGGCTGGGAAGATGAAGGAGCTCATCGCGACGATCTTCGAGCTGGTTCGGCTCCCGGCGGACTTCCCGACCGACTGGGCGAGCGGGGAGTGACGCGGCCCGACCGCGCGGAATCACCTGACGTGAAACGAGCCCCGGGCATCGGCCCGGGGCTCGGCTTTCGTGGAACGCGCGCGACGCGCCTCAGCGCCTGCGCGGGCAGTTCGGAAGATCCTGGTCCTCGCTCGGATCGAGGGGACCGGACTCGACACAGTCGAGCGGGTCGCAGCACGTCTTGCACACGCGCTTGAACGCGCGGAACCCGAGGAGCTCGACGTCGGGTGCTAGGTAGCCGTCGCGGACGGGCTCCTCACCGAGAAGATCCGTGGAGAGGTACTTCTTGTTGTCGTCCGAGAAGACCGTCGCCACCACGGCGTCGTCCCCGAGCTCGTTCTGGAGCTGGACCGCCCCGAGGAAGTTCGCGCCGGAGGAGATCCCGACGCCAATCCCGAGATCGTGGGCGAGCATCTGCGCCATGAGGATCGCGTCGCCGTCGTCGACACTGACGACGCGATCGAGCGCGTCGAGGTTCACGATCGCGGGAACGAACTCGTCCGAGATGCCCTGGATGCGGTGCTGGCCGACCTTACAGCCGGCCGACAGGGTGGGAGAGTTCGAGGGCTCGAGCGGATGGAGCTTGACCTTCGGGGTCATCTCCCTGAGGAACCCGCCGACGCCCATGATCGTCCCGCCGGTGCCGACGCCCGCGATGAACGCGTCCGGCACCATCGACCGGAACCGGAGTTGCCACCAGATCTCGGGACCGGTGGTCTCCGCGTGCGCCTCGATGTTGTCGACGTTCGAGAACTGCCTCGGGAGG
>JALGVN010000058.1 GCA_025774645.1 bacterium | reverse complement strand
GACGTCTCGTGGTTCTCAAGGGGTACCTCCAGACTGCTGGTCCGACGATAGCCGGGCGATGAGGCGTCGCGCGCCCTGAGCGAACTCCGGGTCGAGAGCCGCCGCCCGGGTGGCGAGCTCGATCGCCGCCTCGCGGGCCGCCGGGTCCTGCGAGGACAGGACCGCCAGGTTCCAGTACGCGTGGGCGTCCCCGGGATCGATCTCGATCATGCGGCGGAACGCCCTCGCGGCGAGCTCGCCGTCCTGCGAGACGAGCCCGACACGAGCGAGGTTCTCCCACGCCGGCTTGTGGCCGGGGTCGATGCTCACTGCCTCGATGAAGCGGGCCTTCGCCCGCTCGACATGCCCGGTCGAGAAGTAGATGTTCCCGAGATTGCTGTAGGCCGCCGCGAGCCGCGGGTTCAGCTCGATCGCGCGGACGAGCGCCTCCTCAGCTTCGGGATAGCGCCCCATGCGTCCGAGCACGGCTCCGAGGTTCGACCAGGCGAGATCGAACTCCGGGTTCTCGCGGATCGCGAGACGGAACTGCTTCTCCGCTTCCTCGTAGTCGCCTGCGTCCCGGCGAACCGCTCCGAGGAGCGCGTACTGCTCGGTGAACGTGTAGCTGACCAGCGGCAGGTTTACCAACACGAACGCCGCGACGAGCACCGCCGCGGGAGCGATCCACCCCCTTGCACTCTTCGACCTGCTCTTCTTCCAGAGCCACACGAACGCGACGCCCGCGAACACGATCATGACGGGCACGACCGGCAGCCGGTAGCGCGACGTGATGAAGAACGGGAGGAGCGAGAGGAGGTACGTCCCCGCGAAGAGGTAGAGGAGGAGGTACTTGCGCCACGAGCGGGCGGAGAGGTAGACGCCGAGGATCCCGAACGGGACGACCCACAGGAAGAGCACGGGGTCGAACCGGAGGAGCGTGGACACCTGCCTGAAATAATAGAGGTTGTAGTGGTTCGGGATCTCGTAGCCGTTCCAGAAGAGGAGGAACTTCCTGCCGACGAGCTCGAGCGCGCGCCCCGGGTTCTCCCGCGCGAAGCGGAGGCCTTCGCCGAACCAGTAGCCGGAGATCTCGGACGGCTTGAGCTCGCGTCCGAGCCTCTGTTCTGCGAGTTCTTTCGAGCCCGCGTGGAGATCGGTGCGCATCGACTGCTCGACGAGGAACGTCCCCCGGGCCTCCTCGTTGTTCCCGATCCAGAAGTTGACCCCTCCGTTCGACGACGTGAGGACGAAGTCGTTCGCGATCAGGTAGTTGCTGATCGTGAACGGGACGAGCGTGAGCACGACCCCCGCGACGAGGAGGGCGATCGGAGCGGCGGCGCGCGACGGTCGCGAGGACTGGGAGGACCGGACGAGCTCCCCGTTCCGTTCCTGCGTCGGGCGGCTCCCGCCGCGCAGGACCCACCAGATCCAGACTGCGACCGCGGGAACGAAGAGGAGGAGGTTCGGTTTGCCGAGAGCCGCGACCCCGAGCGAGAGACCCGCGAGGGGGATGAGCCACGGTGTCCGTTCGCGCTCCCACGTGACGAAGAGCCGGAGCGACAGGAGCGCGAAGAAGATCACGATCGTGATCATCAGGAGTTCGGAGTCGAAGAAGATGAACGGCACGTAGAGAGCGGCGATGAGACCGGCGACGATCGCCTGCGTGCGGCCGGCGAGCGTCCTCGTGATCGAGAAGACGAGCAGGCACGAGCCCGTTCCTATGATCGACTGGAGCACGCGGACCGCCGCGTAGCTGTGGCCGACGACCGCGTAGACGATCCCGAGGAAGTACGGGTAGAGGGGGCTCGAGTGGAAGAAGACCTCGTCCCCGAGCCACTTCCCGCCGGCGATCTCGAGCGCCCGCAGGTCGTAGACCTTCGGGTCGCCGGTCGCGGCGAGCATGAGCGGGTGTCCCTTGAGCTCGAGGATGTAGAGGAACCGCACGAGGAGCGCGAGCGCGGCAATGGCCAGGATCCAGGGGAGGACGTCCCGAGCCTGCTGTCCGGCGGTACGCGCGGCCGCGCTTCTCGCGGAGGTCGACGAGCCGGCGCTCCGGTTCGGCGTCTTCCTGTCCACCTTCGACTTCCGACTCTTCGTCGCCATCGACTCCCGCTTTCGGAGATCGCCGCCGGCCGCTGGCACTTGCCGCAGTTCCCGACGGATGATAGATTACCAGAGGACGATGGGTAAGTCACGAGGTGGGGACGAGCACGCCGCTCGGGAGGACACATGTCGAATCCGGAACGGACAACCGTCATCGAGATCATGAGGGCAGGCGCAGGGCAGGCGTATCTGGCCACCTGCGACGGTGACCAGCCGATGGTGCGCGCGGTGGCGCCGTTCATCGAGGACGACCTCACGATCTGGGTCGCGACGTTTGCCTCGTCGCGGAAGGTGAGCCAGATTGAGGCGAACCCGAAGGTGAGCGTCGCGTTTCTCGATCCTTCGGGGGAGGGCATGACGGCCACGGCGATCGGGGACGCGGCGGTCGTCGACGCTCCGGACCAGAAGAAGAGGCTCTGGAGCCTCTTCGGCTTCGACCTGGCGTACCACTTCCCGGACGGTCCGGACTCCGAGGAGTACCGCCTCATCAGGACCGTGCCCCGGAAGATCGAGTGGCGCGAGGGCCACGGGGCAGTCAGCGTCTTCGAGCCGTAGGCCACGAACGACGTGTGCGCATAGAATTCACCGCGTAGCAAGTGATTGTTACAAAAGACCGTCATTCGTCGCAGACGGTCGGGTTTGTCATTGATTTGAATGACGGTTCGCGGTATACTTGGACATGGGGACGCCCAGTCTCGCCTCGTCGCGCAGGCGCGAGGTTCCATGCAGCGGTTCTCGGAGCAGCCGATGATCAGACCCCTTCTTGTTTTGATGGCGCTCGCTGTCGTCGTGCCGGCGACCGCCCTCGTCCCATACTGCAATCCCGACTACCCGGACTACAACCCCGACTACTACTCCCTCGACTACTGGGAGGTGTCGAAGCCGATCGCTCCGCTCTGGGTGGGGCCCGCCGACACGCTTTACGGTTCCTATCAGAACGGTGTCTGGTCGAGTTCCGATCAGGGCGACACCTGGGCCGAGATCTACCACTTCCCCAATGACAGTCACTGCAACGGGTTCTTCGTCGACTCCCGCGGCACGATCTTCGTCTCGCGGCCGGTGGTCGGCACGCTCCATATGGGGCGTTACGAGGGCGGGGCGGGTCGCTTCTGGTCGGAGCCGCTCACGTTCGAGTGCGGCGAGGGTTTCTGGAAGATGTGCGAGGACCTCGACGGGAACCTCTTCATAGGGGAGTACGCCGGCGACTGGAATGACACCTGCGCGTTCATATGGCGCAGCACCGACGCGGGCACGACGTGGCAGAAGGTCTACGAGGGGACCGGCAGACACGTCCACTTCGTCGCGTGCGATCCCTACACCGGGTACCTCTACGCTGCCGTCGGCGACGGTATCGACCGGGCGCAGCTCATCCGTTCAATCGACGGCGGGGACAACTGGGACGTGCTCGTCGAGCACAACTACCTCGCCCAGCCGATCTCCGCGGTCTTCACCGAGACGCACCGCCTCTTCGGCTCCGACGTGGGGACGCTCGATCTCCCGAACTCGGTCTTCTGGACCGACGACGACGCGACGCTGACGCCGAGGCTCATTCTCACCGGGGACGAGAACACCTTCGTCTGGGGCATGGTGAAGAACGCGCAGGGCACCATCTTCGCCGGCACGCTCACGCGCGACCACGGCAACGACGAGCCCGCCATCTACGTGAGCCACGACTCCGGCGCGACCTGGTGCAAGGCCATGAGCTGGGGCCTCGTCCCTCTGAACTACAGGGGCGTCTCCTGGATGTCGAACTTCGACGCCGCCGGGTACTGCTACTTCCACGACAACGTCTCCGGGAAGACCTACCGGTTCATCGACGGCCCCCACGGAGCGAACCCCGTGGAGGGGAGCTACTACGGGGTCATCGGCGAAGACGGGAACGTCATCCTGCGGTGGACCGTGGAGTCGCTCGGTGGTATCGAGGGCTTCAACGTGTACCGTGCGACGTCGCCGGACGGGCCGTTCGAGCTGGTGAACGACGAGCCGCTGCCGCCTTCGTCGCCCGGCGTGTACGAGGACGACACCGCCTGGCCCGAGTCGACGTTCTGGTACGAGCTCCGAGCGGTCCTGGACTGGGGGGAGGACTTGATCAGCGGCGATCCCGTGAGCGTGACGACCGGGGGGCGACTGAGGGCGCGGCTCTCCGCGCCGGCTCCGAACCCGTTCACCTCGAACACGAGCCTTGAGTTCGATGTCCCGAGCCACATCGGTCCCGTGAGACTCGCGATCTACGATCTGAGAGGCCGGGTCGTGAGGACGCTCGTCGACGGCGCCGTCAGCACGGGCCGGTATCCCGCGAGCTGGGACGGGAAGGACGAGCGCGGGAGGCAGGTGTCGTCCGGGGTCTACTTCGTCCGGCTCGATGTCGGCGGGGAGATCGAGGGGAGGAAGCTCCTGCTCGTCAAATAGCGCGCGAGGCTCCCGCGCACGAAGATGGCCCGATCGAAACCACCCGTCCGCGAGGGCGGGTGTTGTTGTTTGGGGAGCGGAGGGCTTGGGCGTGCACCGCCCCGGTGGTATATTGGGCGACGAGTCAACCTTGGCGGGAGTGTTCGAGAAGGAGAGCGCTGATGCGGGTCGGGAAGCGGTGCGTGAATCCGAGGGCGACGTCCGTACTCACGGCGTCTGTTCGCGCGGCCGCGGTCGCGCTGGCGTGTCTGCTCGCCGCGGGCTGTGCCGGTGATTCCGAGGACGCCGCCATCCGCGACGCAGGCGGTGACCCCGACGAGTGGAACGACCCCGGTGGCCGCTGGCACGAGAGCGGGTGGAAGGAGGCGACGGCGGAGGGCGACGTCGAGATCACCGGGCTCCAGCGCGCCGCCTTCGAGGAACTTCGCTCGATAGGCTACCTGTCCGGCTCGATGCCCGCGCCCACCGACGTCGGCGTCGTCGTTTACGAGAGTGCGTACACGCACGACGGTCTCAACTTCTACACCTCGGGGGACTTCCCGGGCGCCATCCTCATGGACATGACGGGGCGCACCATTCACAAGTGGCACTTCAAGTACGTCGACGTGTGGAAGGAGCATCCCGGCACGCCGCTGCCCAAGTCGAACAAGACGGCGGGCTACTGGCGGCGCGCGCGCCTGCTCGAGAACGGCGACGTCCTCGCGATCTTCGAGGGTCTCGGGATCATCAAGGTCGACCTCGCCTCCGACCTCGTCTGGTCGAACCTCAACGGCGCCCATCACGACCTCGACGTTGCGGACGACGGCAGCATTTTCGTCCTGACGCGTGAGCCGAGGATCGTCCCGAGGGTCCATCCCGAGCTTCCCATTCTCGAGGACGCGATCACGGTCCTCGATCCCGACGGGAACGAACTCCGGCGCATCTCCCTCCTGGAGGCGTTCGAAAACTCGGAGTACGCGAGCGTGCTTGAGGGGATGAAGGAATCCGGCGACGTCTTCCACACGAACACGGTTGAGATCCTCGACGGAACGCTCGAGGACAGGCTCCCTCCGTTCCGCGAAGGCAACCTCCTCGTCTGCCTCCGCGAGCTCGACGTCATCGCCGTCGTCGACCCGGAACAGGAGCGGGTCGTCTGGGCGCTCACGGCCAACTGGAAGGCCCCGCACCAGCCGACCGTCCTGCCGAACGGCAACATCCTCCTCTTCGACAACAAGGGACACGGTGGGCTGTCGAGGGTGATCGAGTTCGACCCCGTCACGCTGGAGCCGGCGTGGGCCTACCAGGGCGATCCGCCGAACAGCTTCTTCTCAAGGGAGTGCGGCTCGAACCAGCGCCTGCCGAACGGCAACACGCTCATCACCGAGTCCGATCGCGGGAAGGCCCTCGAGGTCACGCCGGAAGGAAACGTCGTCTGGAAGTACTTCAATCCGGCGCAGGGAGGCGACGAGGGCCAGTTCATCGCCACCCTGTTTGAAGTCGTCCGCCTCGAGCCCGACTTCCCGCTCGACTGGATGAGGATCGCGCCCGGGAGGTCGCCGGGCGAGTCCTCGGGCGGGTTCGCGGACGAGTCCGCCGGTGGTAACTGAGCGCCCGCTCAGTCTCTTCCCCAATCCGTCGTCAACCCATCACGTCCTGGTCGTGTCCAAGGCAGTGACCAGCCTTGCGGGGCGGCGTCCCGGCGTACCGACCCGCCTCGGCCTTGACGCCGTTCCCGCCAGGTGTTAGCGTCGATCATCCGCAGTGTGCGAGCCGCTGGACGGGGCTCGCTTGAAGTGGTCTTTGTTCCGGAGAGGGGGCGCGCGATGTCTGAGTCCTTTGCCACGACATACGTGAGACCGCACCTCGGGAATCCCGCCTAGGCAGTTCTTTCCTCGAGACAGCTGTCCTCTGAGAGGACCGTTCGAGCGAGCGGGCCGGTTTCTTCGCGTGCGCGGTCTCGGTTTCCGAGAAGCGCCTGCGTGTGGATAGTCGCGCCCGCACGCCGCGGGTCCTTGCGCGCAGGCAGACCACAACTACGAGAGAGGCAGACTCTAACGATGCACGAACACACAGACCACGTTGGGGGTCCCGATCGGGCCGCCGGGGAGGGTGCCGTGACCGGTACAGTCTTCCGGAAGGACCGCGGGCTCTACCACGTCAGGGTCGGGAGCGAGATGGTCCGATGCGGCATCTCAAACCGGCTCAGGAAGCAGCTGTTCTACCCGGTCTCCGACCCGGCGGGAGGCACGCTCAGGGGAGTCCAGAAGGTGAAGGACATCGACTTCGTCGATCCGATCGCGATCGGCGACCTCGTCGCCTTCGTGCCGGCCGAGGATGGAGCGGGGATGATCAAGGACGTGCTGCCTCGGCGGAGTGTCCTCGGAAGGAGGATCGCGGACGCCAAGAGGCGCATGCAGAACAGGCAGGTCGAGCAGGTCATCGCTGCGAACGTCGACCAGGTGGTCCCGGTCTTCGCCGCGGCGAACCCGAAGCCGAGGTGGCATCTCCTCGATCGGTACCTCGTGACGGCGGAGCGCGCCGGCATCCCCGTGCTCGTCTGCGTCACGAAGATGGACATCGCCGACCGCGAGCGCACCGCGAGCGACCTCGAGATCTACGAGAGGATCGGCTACCGCGTCGCGCGCACGAGTGCGGTGACGGGGGAAGGCGTCGATTCTCTCCGCGAGGATCTCTCCGGCAAGACGTCTGTCTTCCTCGGGAAGTCGGGCGTCGGGAAGACGTCGCTTCTGAACAGGCTCCAGCCCGGTCTGGGGCTTCTCGTGAAGGAGATCAGCGGGTCGACGGGCAAAGGACGGCACGCGACGACGCACCTCGAGATGTTCCCGCTCGACGGGGGAGGAGGCGTCGTCGATACTCCGGGCATGAAGGTCTTCCCGCTCCTTGACGAGGGCGAGGACCTGGCGTCATACTTCCCGGAGATGCGTCCCCGACTCGACAGCTGCAGGTTCGGAGCCGACTGCTCGCATTCGCACGAGCCCGGCTGCGCGATCAAGGACGCGGTGGAGTCGGGGGAGATCGAACGACGGAGGTACGAGAGCCTGCTCAAGATGAGGCGCTGAACGCCGATGCCGGCGAGGAGGTGAACGCGTGAGAGGTCGAGCGAGTGTGTCGTGTTCCACACGGGGAGTGGCGCGTTGGCCGGTGCGGTGGCCGGTGGTGCTCGCGGCCGTGGTGGCCGCAGCGCTCTTCACGCTGCCGTCCGCGTGTCCGGCGCGGAAGACGATCGAGCCCTCGGAGGCCGCGGCGTACGTCGGGGAGGAGGTCACCGTTTGCGGAGAGGTCGTCGACACGGCCTACCTCGCCCGGTCCTCGAGCCGGCCGACGTTCCTCAACTTCGAGAGACCCCATCCCGAGAGTCCGTTCACGGTCGTCATCTGGCCGACGGTGAGGGAGAGGTTCGACGAGCCGCCCCACGAGTACTTCCTCGGGAAGACGCTCTGCGTCGACGGCAGGATCACGCTCTACAAGGGGAAGCCCCAGATCGTCATCGACGGGGTCGAGCAGATCCGCGTTGAGGCGTCGAACGTCTCGGGCGACAGGGAGCTCTCGTACGAGGAGAGGATCCTCGTGATGGCCGTTCTCGGGAACCTCGGGTACGACCTCGAGTACGGTTCGGGACAGTGGACCGAGGAGGCGGACAGCGCCGTTCTCAAGTTCCAGGAGGACCGCGAGCTCGATCCCGATCCCGCCGTCGGAGCGGAGACGCTCCGCGAGCTCGGCCGTGCCGTCGGCGATCTGACCGCGGAGGGACAGGCCGAGGTGCTGCGGCTATTCCTCTTCGGTCTCGCGCAGCGCGAGGAATCGGGGTTCGGGCAGTAAGCCCCCGTTCGCCGTCGCAGGAGCGCGTCCAGCAAACAAAACGAGCCCCGGTGACGTGTCACCGGGGCTCGTCCTTACCGGAGACTCCGCTCTCCGGGTTCAACATCTACTTAAGCAGCACCATCCTGCGCGTCTCGCTCGAGCCGCCGACGTCGATTCGGTAGAAGTAGACGCCCGAGGCCACCGTCCGCCCGTCGTCGTCACGCCCGCCCCAGGTGATCTCGTGCACACCTGGCTCCCGCTGGTCCTCGCCCTCGAGGATGCGGATCTCGCGGCCCGCCACGTCGTGGACGCGGAGCGTCACGCGCGCGGGCACCGAGAGCTCGTAGCGGATAGTCGTCGACGGGTTGAAGGGATTCGGGAAGTTCCTGTAGAGCTTGAACCCGCTCCCTGCCGCAACGCCGTCCTCGATCCCCGTCGTGTCGAGCGCCGCGATCGGGTCGAGGCTCACGATGGAATAGTCCTGCCCCTGTGACACCGTCCCCTTGTGCGACACCGTCACGACGTACTCGCCGGCGGCGGGCGCCTGGATATCGACCTGCTCCACGTTGTCCCTGAAGTTGTCGCCCCTCAACGCCGCGTTCCCCGGCTGCGCCGGGTCGAGCACGTAGGGCTCGAAGACCATCCCGCTGTCGAGGTGCTCGACCCGAAGGTCGAGGTCGTTCACGAGCATGAGGTCGGGCGGGTCGAGCGAAGCTGCAGGCGGCGTCCCCGGAGGATCGGTCCACGCGATCGTGATCTTGATCGGGTCGATTCCGTCGCTCACGAAGAAGTACTCGTCGGCCGCGCCGTTCTCGAGCCGCGCCTCGACGATCCGGGTCGCCTCGAGTCCGTCCCCAGCGACGATCTCCGCGGCAGTGCGCGTGTTCATGAGACCCCAGCCGCAGCCGTAGTCCGGACCGGGTCCGGGACCGGCCTCGTCGGCGGTCTCGATGAGGAGCGCCTTCACTGTTGCCGCGAGCGGTCGTTGTCCGCCGTGCGTCTCCTCGAAGAAGCGCACGAGCAGGTTCAGCGATCCGGACAGGTTCGGCGACGACATCGACGTGCCGCTGAACACGTTGTAGCGCGTGGCCCCTGTCTCGGCGCAGGAGAAAAGCCCCACGCCGTTCGCGACGAGGTCAGGCTTGATGCGTCCGTCGTCGGTCGGGCCGAACCCGCTGAACGCGGCCATGCCGACGTCGCCGGGTTCCCTCCAGCCCTGCGAGATGTCCTGCGCTGCTCCAACGGCGATGATGTTCTTGGCGGTCGTGTTCCACGAGATGGAGTCGTAGCCGTCGATCCCGCCGTCCGGCTCGCGGGTCTCGGTGCTCCACTGCCAGCTGGAGCCTGCCCAGACCCAGTGGCCGCCGCCGGGACCGGGGCCTGAGTCGGTGCGGTCGTTGCCGGCCGACTTCACGATCGTGTAGTAGGGCGCGTTGTACGCGATCTGGTCCCACGCGCGCGCGCCCGAACCGTAGAACCCGAAGCCGTAGTCTTCCGCCGGGCTCACGTTCGCGTTCCCGTACCAGTACCAGTCGCCGTCGTGACGCCAACCCGCGACCGAACCGTACGAGTGGTTCGAGATCATCATCCCGGCCGCGGCGGCCGCTGCCATCTCCGAGTCGTCGTTGTTCCAGTTGTACGCCGCGAGCGTGCCCTCGGTCGACATGCCCTTGGAGTTCGGGTGCACGCCCGACGCGATCATCGTGCCGGCCACGTGGGTCGCGTGGTAATGCGGGCTCGACGCGCCGTCGACCTGCGTCACGCGCCCGCCGAACTCCTGGTGCGCCGCGTAGACCGCTCCGGCGTCCCAGATCCCGAGCTCGCCCACGGCCGTGCCGGCGCCGGTGAGCTCGTATCCGCCCACGCCGTACGGCCACACGTCGTCGGTGCTGATGGTCCTCGCGGCGATGAGGTTGTCGACCGCGTAGAAGACCGGCAGCCCGCGCTCGTCGATGTACTGCAGTTCGACGCCTCGGCTCTCGTTGAGCCGCCTCTGCGGAGGGTCCTCGCTCCTCGCGAGATCGTAATAGAGATCCCCCCGTCCGGCGTCGACGCGCTGCCTGTGCGATTCACTCAGCCGCTCGAGCTCGGCCGTCTGCGTCTCGGGCCGCGCAACCGCCGGCTCCGCGGAGGTCGAGATTGCGAACAGCGCTAACAAGAGCGCCGGGAGCGCCCTTCTTATGAAGGTCGTACGTTTCACGGATGCCTCCTCCGGGGCACGCCCTCCGAAGTAGACCTGAAGTGAGGAACTCACCACCCCGCACACCGCCCCAGTCACAACGAGCCGCCCGGCGGCGGGCGACTCTGTCGGATCCTGCTCGTCTTTGGTCGGGAGCGAGCCCAGGTGGACCGACCCCGCTCGCCGGCTACACTCAGTACCGCCTAGGCTCAATCTCCCCAACCACTCCTTTGGATGCAGAGGGAGGACTTGTGTCGCACTTGCATGTGTCACCGTTCTGCTCGCTCCCTGGTGCACCCATCTCGCCTCTTCCGTTTGCTGTATGACTCGCCTCCCGGTGCGGTCATTCAGCGGCGGCAGGAGATGGGTCCCGGTGGCTCTCAGGGGAGCTACTATACTGAGGTACAGGGCTTCATGCGTAGCGGCTTCAGACTAAACATTGTTCCTAGTAGATGCTTGCCACACAGGGCGATTGGTGGTACCATGACTGAAGACGGTGCTGTTCGCGGTGCCCTGCGGCGCGACCGGTCGCGCCAACATCGTGTGCGATCCGGACCCGCTGATCCTCAATGTCGCGACATCGAACGGTCAGATCTCGGTCGACTACCAGGGAGGGGGCGGTGGTCTCCTGTACGCCTACGCCATCAAGTTCAGCTGGAACGGCGCGGTGGCGAGCACGTCTCCCGGGGACGTGACCGAAGGGGCGCTCATGTCCGGCGCGGGGTCGACGTTCTTCCGCGCCTACAGCTGGGCGAGCGACGAGATCAAGGTCGACTGCTCGCTCCTTGGGCCGGTCGACGGCGTCGCCGGTCCGGGAACGATGTTCACGATCGACTTCGACGCCGTGGGGTCCGGGCTGACCACCGTGAATCTGACGCTCGTCGCGCTCCGCGACCGGTACAACACGCCGCTCACGGGGTTCTCAGAGGACGACGGCGAGATCCAGGTCGACATTTCGAGTCCGTCCGTGACGGGCGTGACGGTCTCGAACCTGACCCTCGCGCACACTGACGAGTTCGCGAAGGACGGGGACGATCTCGAGCTGACCGCGACGGTCACGGACAACTCGACCCTCGTGGCATCCGACATCAGGGCCGATCTGTCGACGCTCCTGTCAGGGACAGGGTCGGCCGTTCCGGCCGAGACCTACATCGGGAACGTCGCGACGTGGACCATCGTCATGCAGAACGTGACGCTCACCGCGGACGGCCTGAAGACCGTCACGGTGACGGCGACCGACGCACAGTCGAACACGGGCTCGGACAGCGACACCGTGCCGGCCGACAACACGCTTCCGGGGGCGATCGCCGGGCTCGCGGCGGGGCCGGGACATCAG
>JALGVN010000282.1 GCA_025774645.1 bacterium | reverse complement strand
GGACGCTGCAGGAGCGGCGGCGGAGGTCGTCGTCAGGCGGCCCGGTGGTGACGGCGGCGCGCCCCCGACGCGCTCCGGCGAGAGCAGCAGCGGGCGGCGGATCGAGTCGAACGCGGTTCGCACGCTGCTCGCGCTCTTCAGCTCCGGAGTAGACGGTCTCGACGCGAGGATCACGCAGGAGGAGACCGACTCGGGAACCGTCTTCGCGCTCGGCGAGAGGACACTCGCCCGCGTGGCCATCTCACCCGTGAGCTTCACGGTGATACCGGGTGACCGGAACGGGAACCCGATCGTCGTCTCCGACCGGGTGTCGCTCGAGCGGGCGCTGAACGCCGTCGTGTCGCTCTTCGTGAGGGACGGGGAGGCGCAGTCAGAGAGCGCGAGCGAAGTCGCGCCGATCGAACTTCCCGAGGAGGAAAAGGCGGAACTGGCGAGCATCTGGGAGAGCGTTGCTGCCCAGGGCGAGGCGGGGTAGAGAGGTCAGGAACGCGGGTCCGGAACGCACGAAGAGGCCCGGTGGCTCCTCGGAGCCGCCGGGCAAAGAAAACAGGGGCTTGCGCCCCTACATATAGTTAATACCGGGAAGCCCCCCGAAGTGAGAAGATCTTTCTCAGTCGGGGGGCGTTTTTTTCTCTCCGTAGGAGGGCCTGGGGTAGACTTCCTCGTGGATCTCCCTGAAGGCCGTCCTGATGCGCGACAGCTCGGTCGCTACGGTGCGGCGGGAGACCGAAAGCGCATGGGCGACCTCAGTTTGAGTGAAACCCTGCGCTATGGCATGTGCAATCGTCTGCTGGCGTGGGGTGAGCTGGGCCAGCGTCTCGCTGATCTCCACCGAGAGGGCGAAGGCCTCCGGGACGACGTCGATCGGGGAGGTGAGCAGAATGTCGTGCCACTCGGTCGGGATGAACCTCAGGACTTCCGGATCGACGTCACCGAGCACGCCGAACAGGATCATCTGGCGGCTCATGTCTCCGTCGGGACAGTCGACCGCGGTCCGGCTCATGAACTTCACCGCCCGCCAGCGTGCGCTCGAGAGGTACCAGCCCTTCGTCTTCCCCTCGGGTGCCCGCCAGATGTCGATCCTCATCTCCTGGGCGAGGTCCTGCTGCAGCATCTCGTCCGGTGTGAGTCTCGCAGCGATGCGAGCGATCTCAGGTTCGAGTTCCTGCCACTTCTCCATGGTCGCAATCCGCTCGGTGGCTCGAGGCAACGCCCCTCGCCGGAAACCAGTCTGTACCCTTCACCCCCAATAGTGGCACGGTGCGTCGTTTGTGTCAAGAACGCGGCGGTGCTGCGACTGTCCGCGTGCCGTTTCAGCGACGTTGGCGGCGTTCGGGCAAATGGGTTGACACCGCCTCCCTCACGTCAATAGAATACAGTAACAAGTTTCATGCCTGCTGGATGCGCTTCGTCGAGTGTGAGCGTTCCGATGTGCGAACCTCAGCACGCGACTTCCCAGGATCGGGAGGGACGATGAAACGACTGACGACGCCGACCGCACTCGCTCTTCTTCTGGTACTCGGCTTGCTACTTCTTGGAGGATGCGCCGGGAAGAACGACTCGAACATCCCGGACGACCCTCGGCTGGTCTACAAGGAGCTGTACGAGATCGACGTGGACATCGCGAACACCGAGGAGATGCTCAAGGGCAGCTACGCCCAGCGCCAGATCGACGACAGTGCGGAGCTCAGGGACGGGATTCGCAGACTCGAGATGGAGCTCTACGAGCTCAATGCTCAGAAGTTGGCGCTTCAGGAGAGGCTCGACGAGCTCGAGGCCGAAGGCAAGACGATGGAGCGCGAGGAGACGGAGTAGACCGATCCCGGTCCGCACCGCCCGCAGGCGCACTCCCCGCGTCCGGCGCTTCGGCCCGGCCGACCGTCGGGACGTCTTCGCGACTCCGTTTGCGCAGACCTGAACGAGCTTCCGGTGACCCAAGTGGACATTCAACTTCCCCGACAACTCAGTCTGCGGGCGGCGATGCGCCGTCCGTGTGCGGCCGTCGCCCTGGCGTTCGTGGCGGCGGTTCCGGTCGTGCACGCCGAGGTCGTGAGCGACGCGTGGTACGTTTCGACGCTCGGCGGGAAGCCGCTCGGCTACGCGCACGAGACCGTCGAGACGCGGGAGGACGGCACGTTCCTCACGACCGTGGAGTCACGGCTCACGATGCGCCGCGGAGGCGAGATCGTCAGCGTGGCCGCGACCGAACGGTGGACGGAGACAGCTGGAGCCCTCCCGGTAGAATACACGGCGACGATCGGATTGGCGTCTGAAGCGACGGTCATCACCGCCGTGGCAGGCGGGGGGCGGCTCAGGTTCGCGAAGCGCATCGGAGACGATGAGGCGGCGCGCGCGGTCGAGGCGCCGGCCGATCTTCTGTTCCCCGAAGGCGTCGCGCGGCTCCACGCGGCACACGGCTTCGTGGAGGGGAGCGAGTACAGCTACACCGTTTTCGATCCTGAGTTCGAGGACCTTGGAGCCTGCGAGGTGCGCATCGAGGCCGCGGAGCGGCTGGTGCTTCTCGGAGAGGAGCGGCTCCTCCACAAACTGGTTGTCGCGCCCGAGCTCTACGGAGGGGTGGAGGTCCTCGAATGGCGGGACGACGAAGGTCGTCTCTGGAGGGACGAGACTCCCGTCCTCGGCATTGTGCGCGAGAGAACGACGAGGGAGTTGGCGACGGAGGCGGGAGATCCCGACGACGTTATCTCAGCGACGCTCGTTCGGAGCAACGTCGTGCTGGCCGATCCGCACGGCGTCGACGTCGCCCTCTACGAGATCTGGTTCGACGGCGCGGACGCCGCCTCGCACGTGATCGAGGATGCGCGCCAGTCGATCGAGGGGCGCACCGCGCGCGGGGTCCTGCTCCGGGTCGAGAGAGTGGGTCCTTCTCCCGTAGTCGGGGAGCAGCCCGGGGCGGACGGCGACACGCTCGCCGAGTTCCTCGAGCACAACCCAGTCCTGCCGTCTGACGATCCGGAGTTCAGGACGCGAGCGGCGTCGATCGTCGCGGGGGAGCGCGACGACTGGGCCGCATCGCAGGCGATCGAGAGTTGGGTACGGTCGGCGGTGGCGGACAAGGGGTTCGGGACGGCGTTCGCCTCGGCGCGCGAGGTCCTCGACGAGGGGGCGGGCGACTGCAGCGAGCACGCTGTCCTGATGGCCGCACTCGC
>JALGVN010000281.1 GCA_025774645.1 bacterium | reverse complement strand
GCCAGGTGTTCACGAACAACAAGATCGCCGGGTTCTCGGTCATGATCGTCTACTTCGTCCTCCTCGAGGTCGTGGCCTCCATGTCGATCGAGCACAACCTCTACCTCTTCGGGGAGACGCCGTCGTACCGGTACTCCGACATGAACGGGATCGGCCATTACGCGAAGCCGGTGACGTGGTTCCTCATCTACTGCGGGCTTGCGTCCGCCGTGCTCCTCTACGTGAGCGTGCTCTTCTGGGTGCGCGGGACCGACGTCCGGGGACGCTTCCGTTGGAAGGAGGCGCGCCGGAGGATGACCCGTCCGCGGGTGGCGGCGCTCGCGGTGTCGCTGGCCGCCTTCGTCGTGGTCGGCGGCTGGATCTTCTACAACACGAACGTCCTGAACGAGTTCGTGGACGCGAAGCGCGCGAGCGAACTGGCAGCGCTCTACGAGACGCGATACAAGCAGTACGAGGACGTGCCGCAGCCGCGCGTGACCGACGTCAAGCTCGCGGTCGACATCTTTCCCGAGGAGCGGCGGGTCGAGGTCGAGGGCGATCTTGTCCTGCGGAACAAGACCGACGGGCCGATCGGGGAGCTCCACATCACGAACGATCGCATGCTCGAGCTCGTGAGCGTGAGCTTGCCGGAGAGTGCGATGACGCTCGACGACCGGGAGATCGGGTACCGGATCTACCAGCTCGACGAGCCTCTCGCTCCCGGCGAGGAGTTCGACCTCCACTACACGGCGAGGATCACGAACCCCGGATTCGTGAACTCGCGGTCGAACGTGCGCGTGGTCGAGAACGGGACGTTCCTCGACAACACCCACATCGTTCCGAGCTTCGGGTACTGGTCCGAGAACGAGCTCGAGAACGCCCACGAGCGGAAGAAGCACGACCTCCCGGCCAAGGACGAATCGATGCTGGCGCCGGACGATCCGCACGCAGGCGACCACGTCTTCATCCACGACGCCGACTGGGTGAACTACGAGGCCACGCTCTCGACGAGCCCGGACCAGGTCGCGATCACGGCGGGGTATCTCGAGAACGAGTGGGAGGAGGGAGGCAGGCGCTACTTCCACTACACGATGGACGTGCCGATCCTCCACTTCTATCCGTTCATCTCCGGGCGGTACGAAGTGGCGAGGGGGAACTGGAACGACGTCGAGATCTCGATCTACCACCACCCGACCCACGACATGAACGTCGACCGCATGATCGAGTCGGTCCAGCACACGCTCGAGTACATGAGCGCTGAGTTCGGGCCGTACCAGCACCGACAGCTCAGGATCGTCGAGTTCCCCAGGTACCGGAGCTTCGCCCAGTCGTTCGCGACGACCATTCCGTACTCCGAGTCGATCCACTTCGTCGAGGACCTGCGCCGCGAGGGTGTGATCGACATGGTCTACTACGTCACCGCGCACGAGGTGGCCCACCAGTGGTGGGGCCACCAGGTCGCGGGGGCGTTCGCGCAGGGCGGAACGTTCATCGACGAGAGCTTCGCGCAGTACTCGGCGCTCATGGTGATGGAGAAGGACCAGGGGCGGGACGCGATGGAGAAGTTCCTCTCGTACGAGCTCGACCGCTACCTCCGGGGTCGCGGACTGGAACGGAAGGAAGAGTCTCCGCTCGTGTACGTGGAGAACCAGTCGTACTGCTACTACCGCAAGGGGAGTCTCGCGACCTACGCGCTCCGGGACTACATCGGCGAGGAAGCGATGAACGCCGCGCTCCGGGGCTATGTCGAGCGGTACCGGTTCGTGGGTCCGCCGTACCCGCTGTCGACCGAGCTCGTCGCGGCGCTCCGCGAGGCGACGCCTCCCGAGTATGAGTACCTGATCGAGGACATGTTCGAGACGATCACGCTCTACGACAACCGCGCCGAGATGGCGACGCTCGAGGAGAACGGCGACGGGACCTACACGGTCACGCTCGAGCTTCAGTCGCGGAAGATGCGCGCCGACGGACGAGGCGTCGAGACCGAGATTCCGCACAACGACTGGATCGAGGTGGGCGTCTACGGACACGAGGACGGGGACGGGGAGGAGCCGCTCCTCTACCTCGAGAAGCACCGGCTCGAGAGCGGCACGAACGAGATCGTGGTCGAGGTCGACGCGGAACCCGTGCGCGCCGGGATCGACCCGAGGCATCTCCTCGTCGACCGCGTGCCGGACGACAACGTGAAGCGAGTCACGGGGTGAAGTGACGTACCAGACGGAGGACCCTTTCCGGGGCGGGCTGCCCCTCGGTCCGCTCCGCCTCCTCCGTTGGCGCGTTCTGCGCCCGCGTCTTCACCGTTCACGAGTTCGATGCACCTGAGCCGCCGGTGCATGTCGTCGACTCCCTTCTTGGCAGGCCCTCCTCGCGGTGCTACAATCGTCCTGACAGCCCACACTTACCGACACTCCCACCGGAGGGGAACCGCCCTTTGGCCACCCTCGCCGACCGGATCTCCCAATCCAAGAGGCTCGTCCTCGCGAACGAGCTCAGGGCGGAGCTCATCGAAGCGCACGTCTGCCGCCGTCTCAGGATCGACCCGAACGATCCCGCAGTCGACAGGCTCGCGCTCGACTTCGCGACGATTGCGGGCGGCCGCCGGAAGGTGGAGGTGGTCACGGTCAGGAGAACCTCGACCGACCCGCCCTTCTGTATGTACGGCATGAAGCGGCCGCACGGATCGGAACCCGCGACGGCCGAGCTCGCCTCCCAGCTCTCGGTCGGCCCGTTCGTTCTCAATGCGGCCGACGACGGGATCATCCTCGAGGAGTTCTTTCCTCCCGGCACGAACATCCGCGAACGCCGCCCGACGCCTGCCGAACTCACCCGCTACGGCCGCGAGTTGGCCGTCCTCATGGGGAGGTTCGTCGTCGCCGACAGGCAGCAGCTCCTCGTGCACCGCGACGAGCGTGTCGACCACCTGTTCATCCTGGGCAAGGGAGACGACATCGAGGTTCGGATGATCGACTGGGGGTGGGCGACGCTCTGGCCGATCACGCGCCTCCGGGAGTGGGCGAGCGAGCAGTTCCGGTGGATCTTCATCCAGATGAGCTTCCGCGAGCCCAAGGTCTGGCGGTCGTTCGTGAACTCACTCGTCACGTACCTCCCGCCGACGGCAAGCCGCGAGGAGGTCGAGGCGGGCTACGAGATGTTCGCGCTCACCCAGTCTGATGTACCGGGCGGCCGCGGCGGGG
>JALGVN010000057.1 GCA_025774645.1 bacterium | reverse complement strand
ACCATCATAAGGTGTATTGGTGTATATGCCAAGTGATACAGCTAGATCCAGCGATTACCTCCTAACTCTCTTTGCCACGGTCAATTAGGATGTTCCGGTCGCAGCGAGATTCCTTGGCCCGGGGGCCTCAACCTTGAGCAGCCTGCGCCTCTTGCTCATCGTCGACGCCTGGCTCGTCGTCGCGTGCCGGTGGTACGCGGGTCTCCTCGACAGGCGACTCCTGCCCCGCGCCACTTCTCGTCCAGCGCCGGAGCGGGAGCGGTCATCCGTCCGGTCGCCGCCGACGCCGCGTTCGGACGGGCCCGACCATCCTCTGGACCGCGCTCGGCGTGGTTCTCGCGGGCGCAGGGGGCACGCTTGCCGACCGGAGCCGTCCGCGCTATCATTGCTCACCCACCCGGCGCTGCTGAGCGTCGTGTTCGCTCCAGAGGAAAGGAAACGCCCATGCCGACCGTCACGGAGTTCATGGAGAAGCACTACAGGCACTTCAACGCCCGGGAAACGCTCGACGCTGCGAAGGCCTGGCGAGACCTCCTGGACTGCGGCGGGCAGATGTTCGTGGCAATGGCGGGCGCCATGTCGACCGGCGAGATCGGGATCTCGCTCGCCGAGATGATCCGGCAGGACAAGGTCCACGGGATCGCGTGCACGGCGGCAAATCTCGAGGAGGACGTCTTCAACCTCTTCGCGCACACCGACTACGAGATGGTCCCCCACTACCGTGACCTGAGTCCCGAGGACGAGCGCGAGCTCCGGGACGCGGGGCTCAACCGCGTGACCGACACGTGCATCCCCGAGTCGGTCATGCGCCACACCGAGTACGCGCTCCTCGACATGTGGAAGGAGGCCGCGGAGAGGGACGAGCCGCGGTTCCCGTGGGAGTTCGTCTTCGACCTCCTCGACAGGAAGGACCTCGCGGAACACTACACGGTGCCGCCCGAGAACTCGTGGGTGATGGCGGCGAAGGAGAAGGGCATCCCGGTCTACTCACCGGGCTGGGAGGACTCGACGCTCGGAAACGTCTTCTGCGCGGACGTCATGCGGGGCAAGATCAAGAGCCACGGTGCTGTCCGGAGCGGAACGGAGCAGCTCGAACATCTCGCCAGATGGTATCTCGAACGCGCCGAGGCGGGCATACCCGTCGGCTTCTTCCAGATCGGAGGCGGGATCCCAGGCGACTTCGCGATCTGCGCCGTGCCGATGATCCTCCAGGACCTGAAGACCCCGACCCCGTACTGGGCCTACTTCGCGCAGATCTCCGACAGCACGACGTCGTACGGTTCGTACTCGGGAGCAGTTCCGAACGAGAAGATCACGTGGCACAAGCTCGACGTCGACACGCCGAAGTTCATGATCAACTCCGACGCCTCGATCGTGGCGCCGCTCATCTTCTCCTACGTCCTGGGCGAGTAGAAGCGCCGGGCGACTCAAGGCGGGAACGAAGGACGCGCTCGATGACCCTCCTGTCGGGCGCGGGAACGCCGATCTCCGCAAGCTCCTGGGATGTGAACCACCGCGACGAGTCGTCCGCACCGCGGGCCGCCGAGTCGCGTCCGCCGTGGGCCAGGGTATAGACGAGCATCGTCACGCGATGGTTCGTGACGGAGTAGCGCTCCTCGAGCGGGCCATCGAGGGGACCGTCGGGCGACTGCAGGGCGACGCTGTGCCGGGCGGCGAGGACTTCGCGGACTGCCGCCTCCGGATCGTCGCCTTCCTCAAGAGGAACCCGCGGCAGCGTCCAGAGTCCCTCCCACCACCCGCGGCCGCTTCCCCGCTCGAGCAGCACCCTTCCCCCGCTCACGATCACGGCAGCGGTCTCGAAGAGCGCGACCGTGCGCGGCGCGGCCGCTGCCTTTGGGAAGGCGGTCGGGTCGCCGATGGAGACCGCGCGGCAGTGCGCAGCGACGGGACAGGGCTCGCAGTGCGGGCTCGCGGGTGTGCAGACGAGAGCGCCCAGCTCCATGACCGCCTGGTTGTAGTCGCCGGGTCGATCCCGATCGAGAAGCCGGGCTGCGTCCTCGCGCAGGGCACGACGGCCATCGCCTCGCGTGACGTCGCCCTCGATCGCGAGAACTCTCGCCAGAACGCGAGCGACGTTCGCGTCGATCACGGGAACGGGCTCCCCGAACGCGATGCTCGCGACCGCGGCCGCCGTGTACTCCCCCATGCCCGGGAGCTCACGGAGCTCCGCCGCCGAGGACGGAACGGTTCCCCCGCACGAATCGACAACCTCACGGGCGGCCTCGTGCAGAAGTCGCGCGCGGCGGTAGTACCCGAGACCCGACCAGAGGCCGAGCACGTCGTCCGGCGCCGCCTGCGCGAGCGCCGCGACCGTCGGGAACCGTTCGAGGAAGCGCGGCCAGTAGTCGACGACCCGGGAGACCTGCGTCTGCTGGAGCATGACCTCCGAGACCCAGACGGAATACGGATCGCGTGTCGCGCGCCATGGGAGATCACGGCGGTTCGTGTCGTACCACGCGAGGAGTCCGTTTCTGAACGAACTCACATCGCACGCGTCGCCCGAGAGGTCCTTCATCGGCTGGGTGTCTCGCATGTCGCCCATGGTACGACAGCGCGCGCACGCCCGCCAGCACCGCGCCGCCGGCGGGATTCGGCTCCGGCTCCGCTGCGGCCCGGCACCTGAAGTGACCAGCGCTCGCCTCCTATCGTGCAGCGCCTTGACAGACGCTCGGCGCTCCTCTATAAGAATAGAGTGATGTCCGTGATTGCTCGCGAGGAACTATCCACCTACGGAGGTCCGGAATGGGCGACGAGAAGAAGAACTACAAGGTCGGCGAGAAGGTCGAGGCGACCGCCGAGTACGTCTGCGAGCTCTGCAACACCGAGGGCGGCGTCCACGTCCACGAGTTCAAGGAAGGCGAGGAGTTCCCCGTCTGCGGCGTGTGCGGCAACGCGGCCTCCTCGTGGAAGAAGGCCCCGAACAAGGACTAGGGACTCAAGCCGAGCGGTTACCTGATGCCTGAGAGAGAACAGAACGGACCCGTCGCTTCGGACGGCGGATTCGCCATCAAGGATTGCGCGCTCGCGGCGATCGCAACGGGGCGCCGCGCCCAGAACCTGAAGGAGCTCCGGGATGAGATCGAGACGATCGACCCGGCGTGCCTCCTCTATCACTTCTGGGCGGGACTGCTCCGGCCGATCTTCGACGATCCGCGGTTCAACAACGGGTTCGCGCGCTGGGTCTTCCAGTCACTGCACAACCAACCCCTCGCCGAACGACTGAGCGTGATCGATCCGACCGATTTCGACACGCCCGACGGGCTCCGTCGTGAGATCGTCGACGTGATCGAGGACGAGCTCGATCAGAGCGAGGTACTCCCGTGGACGTCACGGGAGCAGCAGTTCTTCTTCATCCGCTCGCAGATCGTCGTCTTCAGCACGAACAGGGAGATCCACGATCCGAGCGAACTCCGGGGCGCCGTCGCGACGATGACGGCGTCGAGCGTCTTCTACCACTTCATCGACGCCAGGCGGCGGACGCCGAACAGCGTCGACGACTTCAGTACGTGGCTCACCGATCTGCAGGACGAGAAGTACGCATCGCTCTGCACGAGGCTCGCCGGCGTCGACCCGTACTTCAAGACGCTGCTCGAGATCCGCGAGGAGCTACTGGAGATCTTCGATGAGCACCTCCCGGCCTAGCCCCGCGGGGGCGGCGATCACGCAGGAGCCTGACGGAATGTCCCATCTGCTCGAGGAATACGCGAGGGTAGCCGGCGAGGACGTCGTCGACCACCTGCGCCAGCTCTCAGCGCCGCTCGAGGGTATGAAGGTCGTCCACGTGAACTCCACCCGCGTGGGCGGCGGAGTCGCCGAGATCCTCGAGAAACTCGTTCCTCTCAAGCAGGAGCTCGGGATCAATGCGAGCTGGGAGGTCATCGAGGGCGACGCCGAGTTCTACGCCACGACGAAGTCGTTCCACAACGCGCTCCAGGGGGACCGGGTCCACATCTCTGACGACGAGCTCCGCCACTACGAGGAGATCAACGAGGCGAACGCGGAGGTGCTCCGCCCGGTGCTCGAAGCCGCGGACATCGTGTTCATCCACGACCCACAGCCGGCGCCTCTTCTCGGCCTCATGCCAGACAGGAAGGGTATCTGGATCTGGCGCTGCCACATCGACGTGAGCCGGCCACACAGGCCGGTGTGGCGCTACCTGAGAGACGTCGTGGCCGGCTACGATGCGAGCGTCTTCTCGCTCGCGGCGTTCGCGCAGAACCTCCCCCACGTGCAGTACCTGATCCCGCCGAGCATCGACCCCCTGAGCGACAAGAACGCGGAGCTCGGGCAGGACGAGATCGACGCGGTCTACCGGGAGTTCGACCTCGATCCGCATCGTGAGCTGATAGTCCAGGTTTCGCGGTTCGACCGCTTCAAAGACCCGGTCGGAGTCATCGAGGCATATCGTCACGCGAAGAAGTTCAGCCCCGGGCTCCAGCTCGTGCTCGCGGGCGGCTCGGCGACCGACGACCCCGAAGGCATGGCCGTGTTGAAAGAGACCGAGGCCGCGGCCGGCGGCGACCCCGACATCCACATCCTCCTCCTCCCCCCCGACGCGCACCGCACGATCAACGCGCTCCAGCGCGCGGCCGACATCATCCTCCAGAAATCGACGAAGGAGGGCTTCGGCCTCACCGTCGCCGAGGGAATGTGGAAGGGGAAGCCCGTGATCGGAGGCGACACGGGCGGCATCCGTCTGCAGATCATCAACGACCACACCGGGTTCCTGGTGTCGACGCCGGAGGGCGCCGCGCTCAGAATCCGTTACCTCCTCCACCACCGCGACAAGCTCGTTGAGATGGGCGAGAAGGCGAGATCGTTCGTCCGCGAGAACTTCCTGCTGACGCGTCACCTGCGCGAGTACCTGACCGCGATGGTAGCGCTGACCGGCAAGGCGGAGGACCGGATCGAGCTCTGAGGCTCGCCGGCGCTCCGCGCTGAACGGCATCGGACCCCACATGTCCGAATCGGATGAGAACCTGATCGAGATCGAGGGCGTCCCCGACTTCTGGGAGCGTCTCGCGCCGGCGGGAGACTCGAGCCTCGTGCTCGACTACGACGGCACGCTGGCGCCGTTCCACGTCGACCGGATGAGGGCGCTCCCGCTCGACGGCGTGGTCGAGCTCCTGACGCGCATCCGGGACGCCGGGCGGACGCACCTGTCGATCATGACCGGGCGGCCAATGAAGGAGCTCCTCGCGCTGCTCGGCGACCTCGACATCCCGGTCAGCGCGAGTCAGGGGACCGAGTTCCGGTTCCCGGACGGGACCTTGCTCACACTCGTCCCGACTCAGGTCCAGGAAGAGAGGCTCGCGCGGGCCCTCGAGGAAGCGCGCGCGATCGCGCCGGACGGCCGCGTCGAGCGCAAGATCGCGAGTGTCGCCATGCACACGCGCGGCGTCGACCCGGAGCAGGCGAAGAGCATGGAGGACGAGCTCTGTTCGCTCTGGGAAGAAGACGCGAACGACCACAACCTCGAGTGCCGCCGCTTCCTGGGCGGAGTCGAGCTCCGGCTGGACGACATCGACAAGGGCACGGCGCTCGAGAAGCTCCTGGAACGACGGCCCGACGACGACTTCTGCGTCTACGTCGGGGACGACTACACCGATGAGGACGCGCTCGAGGTCCTCGTCGACCGCGGGATCGGCATCAAGGTCGGGAGCCCGGAGATACCCACGCACGCAAGGGGCAGGCTCGCAGACCCCTGCGCGGTAAGGGAGTTCTTGAAGGGATGGGTCAGGACCGCAACATGACGGAACACGAGACCGAACACGATGCGGGGCACGACACGGAGCGCGAGATGGACCACGGCGCTGGAGACGACGTCCGGCGACTCGTCGTCGTGTCGAACCGCCTTCCGGTCGTCCTCTCGAATTACGACGGCTGGCAGGTCGAGGAGGGCTCCGGCGGGCTCGTGACCGCGCTCGCGCCCGTCCTCAGGAACCGCGGCGGGCTCTGGATCGGGTGGCCCGGCACCTCGGAGGAGGACGGCCTCTCAGAGGCTCTGGCCGACGCGACCGAGGGCATCGGTTACTCCCTGGTCCCCGTGCACCTCACCGAGCGGGAGATAGAGAAACACTACCGGGGCTTCTCGAACGAGATCGTCTGGCCGCTCTTCCACGACCTCCAGTCGCTCTGCAACTTCGACCCGTCCTACTGGGACGCCTACGTCGAGGCCAACAGGAAGTTCGCCCGCGTCATCGCGGACAACACGGGCCCCGACGACTTCGTCTGGGTCCACGACTACCACCTCATGCTCGCCGCGAGGCAGCTCCGTGAGATGGGCGTCAGCTCGAAGCTCGGGTTCTTCCTTCACATCCCGTTCCCGCCGCTCGACATCTTCGTCAAGCTCCCGTGGCGGTTCGAAATCCTGAAGGCCCTCACTGAGTTCGACCTGCTCGGGTTCCAGACCATGCGCGACCGGAGGAACTTCATCCACTGCCTCCGGACGTTCGTCGGCCCCGCCGAGTCGCGCGGGCGCGGACAGGTCTGCGAGATCGCGACCGACAAGAAGCAGATCAGGGTCGGGGCGTTCCCAATCAGCATCGACTACAACGCGTTCGAGCAGGAGGCCGGGAGCCACGAAGTCGCCGAGAGCGCCTGGCACATTCACGAGAACCTGCCGGAGCGGCAGCTCATCCTGGGCATCGACCGGCTCGACTACACAAAGGGAATCCCGGACAGACTCGAGGCGTTCCGGCACATGCTCGAGCAACACGAGGAGCTGCAGAACCGCGTCACGCTCGTGCAGGTCGTCGTGCCGAGCCGGCGCGGCATCCCGGGATACGAGGAGTTGAAGACCAGCATCGAGCGGCTCGTCGGCGAGATCAACGGGCAGTTCACGAGCCAGGCTGGGTGGATCCCGATCCACTACATCTACCGGTCGCTCTCCCGTTACGAGCTCCTCGGCTACTACCGCACCGCGGAGATCGCGCTCATCACTCCGATCAAGGACGGGATGAACCTGGTCGCGAAGGAGTACTGCGCTTCGAGCCTGGAGGAGAACGGCGTCCTGATCCTGAGCGAGTTCGCCGGCGCCGCCGCCGAGCTCCAGAAATGGGCGCTCCTGGTGAACCCGTACGACATCGTCGGGGTGTCGAACGTCATCTACGATGCGCTCCACATGGAACCCGGAGAGCGTCACCGCAGGATGCACCGTCTGCGTCAGACCATCAGGAAGCACGACATCTTCTGGTGGGTCGACTCGTTCCTGAGAGCGTCGATCGCCAAGAGCCTGGACAGCTTCCCGGTCGTCGAGGACTACGTCCCCGAAGCTGAGACGGTTCACCGTCGGGAGGAATCGCCATGAAGACGAGAGTCCTGGTGCTCGCCGCCGCTGCGTGCGCCCTTGTCGCGGCGCTCGCGGGCTGCGGCGGAGGCGCCGAAGAGCTCGACGTGCGCCTCGAGGAAGCGGACCAGGTGTTCAGGAGCCGCGAGTACGAGGAGGCCGGCACGCTCTACGAGGCAATCGCCTCCGACGCCGAGGCTGCCGGCGCCACGTCCGAGTACATCGAGGCGTGCGCGATGCGCGCCCGGAGCTTCCTCATCACCGGGGACGAGGTGTCAGGGCGTCCCTGGATCGACAGGGCCGCAGAGAGCGCCGACCGCAGCGACCCGATGGGCTGGTCGCGCTATCTCGGCGTGCGGGGCCGGTTCGAGTGGCACGCGGGAGACAATGAGACGGCGACCGCGACCTTCCGGGAGATGTTCGACTTCTGCCGCGAGAGGGCGATCTACGACCGCGCAATCGATGCCGCGCACATGATCGCGATCACGGGCGACCCCGAGGAGAGGTTCGAGTGGGCCGAGCGCGGGATCGCGATGGCGGAGGAGGGCGAGCTCACCGAGTGGCTGGCACCGCTCTGGAACAACCTCGGCTGGGAGTACGTCGACGCCGAGCGCTACGAGGAAGGGCTCGAAGCCCTGAGGAAGGCCCGCGAGTACCATCACATGGGCGAGAACGAGCTCCCGAAGGTCATCGCCGATTACTCCGTGGCCTACGCGATGAAGATGAACGGCGACGTCGACGGCGCGAAGTCGTGGATGGAGAACGTCTTCCGCTGGGCGAAGCGGCTCCACGAGGCGGGCGATGAGGAAGCCTTGGAGTGGATGGGCTTCAGCCGCTGGGAACTCGGCGAGATCGTGATCGAACAGGGCGACGAGACGGCCGGACTCATGCTCCTGTCGAAGGGCTTGAAGGAACTCGAGGAAGCCGGGATCGCCGACTGGGACGAGGCCGACTGGATAGAGAAGCAGGAGCGCATCGAGGAGCTGAAGGGTTGATCGGGAGCGGAAGCGGGCGCCGCCTCCCGCCACCCAGCCGGTTCGCCAACTACTGGTCGCTCGATCCCGCGGTGACGTTCCTGAATCACGGGTCCTTCGGAGCGTGTCCCCTCCCCGTTCTCGAGAAGCAGGCCTACTGGCGCGACCGGCTCGAACGCGAGCCGGTCTACTTCATGTGCCACGAGCTCGAGGAGGCGCTCGACGAGTCCCGCGCGAAGCTGGCGGCGTTCGTCGGGGCCGATCCGGAGGACATCGCATTCGTCCCGAACGCGACGACGGGCGTCAACACAGTCCTCCGGTCGCTCTCGTTCGAGCCCGGGGACGAGCTCCTCACCACGAGCCACGAGTACAACGCGTGCAGGAACGTCCTCGACTTCGTTGCGGAGCGCTCGGGCGCGAAGGTCGTCTTCGCCGAGATCCCGTTTCCCGTGGGGTCGCCCGGGGAGATCGTCGACGCGGTTCGCGGGTGCATCACATCGCGGACCCGCTTCGGCCTCTTCGACTACGTCACGAGCCTCACGGGCATGATGATGCCGGTCAGGGAACTCGCCGCCGCGTTCTCGGAGAGGGGCATCGACACCATGGTCGACGGCGCACACGCGCCGGGGATGTTGCCGCTGAACCTGCGCGATCTCGGAGCCACGTACCTCACCGGGAACTGCCACAAGTGGCTGTGCGCTCCAAAGGGCGCCGCGATTCTCTACGTAAGGCGCGACCGCCAGCCGGGAATCAGACCGCTCGTCATCAGCCACGGAGCGAACGAGACTCGAACCGACAAATCGCGGTTCCACCTCGAGTTCGACTGGACGGGCACTCGGGACCCGAGCCCGTACCTCTGCGTGCCCGACTCAATCGAGTTCATGGGGAGGCTCTTCCCCGGCGGGTGGCCGGAGCTCATGCGGACGAACCGCGCGCTCGCCCTCGAGGCGCGCGCACTCCTCTGCGACAGGCTCGGCGCGGTGGTCGCGTGTCCCGACGAGATGATCGGCACGCTCGCGAGCATCCCCTTCGGCAAGGGGAGCTACCACTTCACGAAGACGTCTCTCGCCTTCGACCCGATCGAGGAGTCACTCCGCGACGAATACGGGATCGAGGTCCCGGTCCTCGAGTGCCCCGACGGACTCCCGAGCATCCTCAGGATCTCGGCGCAGGTCTACAACTCGATCGCGCAGTACGAGTACCTGGCCGATGCGATTCAGGAGATCCGCGGGCGTGCGGCCGCCTGAGGCACGGCCGGCCGACGCGCTGTCCCGAAGACGGCACGTACATTGAACCAGAGAGAAGGCCCCGGCGATTGCGCCGGGGCCTCTTGTTTTGTCAGGCTGCCCTGGAGGCTATCTGGCAAGCCATCTGCGGAGCGGGGCGTCGCCCGTCACTCCGCGGCCGGAGGCTGTGGCAGCGAGAACCACCACGTCATCAACACCATCGGGACCGGATACTCCATCTGAAGCCTGTACCCACGGAATCTGGCCGGGTCCCACCCGACCCGCTCGAAGCTCTCGCGGACCATCTTCGGGTACGAGGGCACGCCTCGGATGGCGATGTTCCCCATCCCGAGGCCAAGGGTGTCCACCGGCGCGGTCATGTCCAGCGTGTTGAGTCTGCCGTGGAGGCCCGGCCGCCGGGATGTCTCGGGGCCCTTCGGGCTCGGGATGTGAAGCGTCATCTCGGGGACGACCCCGACGTAGAGGTCCTCTCTGATGAAGACGTCCCTCACGAGCGTCTTGCACGGCGAGTGCTGAAGGTACCCGCGCCACTCGTCACGGAGACCTGGGTTCCTGTACCGCTGCTGCACGTTCTTGATGAGAACACCCGTCGTGAGGGTCAGAGGAGAGTCGAGCGGCGGGTCGTTCTCTGATAGCGCGATCGTCGTCTGGTCCCCGTCCTTGAATATCTCGAGGTTCGGAATCGGGTCGCTGGAGTAGTCCTCGAGGAAGTAGCTCGGCACGTCGTCCGCCAGCTCACCGTCCAGGGTCTCGACCCGCGGCATCTCAATCTCGCCGTCCGTCGGCGGATGAACCCGAAGACTGAAGAGGCCAACGGGCGCCGTCGGCCGGAGTCGGCGCATCCCGATCCGTTGGTGAAGGTCGAGCGCGTCGACAAGACGTCCGTCCTCAGACGGCTGGATCGCGAACGTCGTGATCATCTTCTCGCACCGGAACCCGAACAGGTAGGACATGGCCCGGTATGCGGCCTGCTTCGCCGTCCGCTCGTTTCGGCTGCGTGCCTCAGCGGACGAGCCCGATATCGCGGCGTCGAGCGTCGCCCTCCCACCCGGGGTGTCCTCGATCAAGGCCTGGAACCTCGCCACGCTCTCCTCGGCCCTCCTGCACGCCGCGTCGTCGATGCCCGCCGCTCCCACAGCAGCGAGGAAGATGCGAAGCCCCGTAGGCGCCGGCAGGAGGTGAATGAACCCGAGCGGGTCCTCCGTACGGAGTGCCCGCGTGAGACGGCTCGCGAGGCTCTTGTCGATCTCAAGCCCCCTTACCAGCCTCGACGGGCGTCCCGCGGGCCCAGCCGCCTGCTGGAGGATGGGGACGAGCGTCTCCTGGAGATCCTCGGCCACCCAGCGCAACCGCCCCTCGATCGTCGTCCCTGCTTCCTGGTACGAAATCCTCCCCATCCTGCCCGGCCTTTCGCTGTCAGGGGGCAATGGCCCCCTCCTCGCGTGGCCTTGGCCTGCCCTGACCTAATCGGCGTTCCAACAGGGAGTTAGCCAAGACTCGTTGTCTCCTATGACATAGTATAGCACACCCCCGATTTCTTTGCAAGTTCTTTCAGAGAACGCTTGCAGAACTCTTGCAGATGTGCTACACTCCTCACTGTGGTCAATGAGTGACCCGCACCTCGACTACTCCAAAGGAGAGGCCTGACAGCGAGCGACGATCCGACGAGCGGCCTGAAGACAGCAGCCGTCGGAGATGCTCGGAAGGGGGGAGACCAAGAAGCCACTAGCAACGCTCGCAGTGGAGGGTTTGGAAGAGAAGCAGGGACATACTAACACGCGAGGAGTGAGAAGATGAACGCAAGACTTACGATGCTCATCGTGCTGGCCGCCGCACTCGTGCTGGCGCAGACCGCCACCGCCGACATCCTCTGGGATCAGTCGGACTACGATGCCTTCGGCATGGGCTTCTTCAACGCCGATGCCGGTGCACCGCCCTTCGGGATGCAGGTCCACACCGTGAGCGACGTGACAGTCGACGCCGCGGGCTGGACCGTCCAGAGCGTCAGCACGTACTACTCCGCCCTCGACCTCGTCTGGGGCGACGGCATCACCCAGGGCTACCTGCACGTCTACGACAAGACCGGCCCGCTGCCGATCGACGGTACGGACGATCCTTCGCTCAGCCCCCTCGTCGACATGTCCGCCGTGCTCGACGGCGACCACTTCGTCGTGACCGCGTCCGGTCTGAGCATCGCCCTCGGAGAGGGCGACTACTGGATCGGCATCACCCCGATCGCCCCGAGCGGCCCGTTCGGCCCGGAGATCCACCTGTCGTGCTTCTCGTACATGGGTGACGCAAGCGCGTCGTACGACGTGTACGCGTTCCCGCCGCCGGCGATGTGGTTCAACTTCAACCCGGGCCTCGACTCGTCGATCCTGATCGAAGGTCTCC
>JALGVN010000280.1 GCA_025774645.1 bacterium | reverse complement strand
GTGCCGGCGTTGAGGTCGTCCCAGAACGGCGCGATCATCGCGGCCGGTCCGTGCTCGTGCGGGATCAGCGAGTTCTCGCCCGAGAGCCAATCCGAGTACCCCATCGCGAGGAATCCGTTCGAGTTCACCGAGACCTGCGTGTAGTCGACCCCGTAGTACCTGAACGTGAACGGAAGGTCGCGCTGCGTGATCTCCGCATCCGCGTCCGTGATCTCGGGCATGATCGCCCCGACGCCGCTGATCTCGATCCAGTCGTAGGTCGGAGCCTGCCCCGTCCAGGTGTCCGTCGAGTCGTAGGCGTGGTAGCCGTAGCCGTCGGGCCCGGTCGGCAGCTGGGTCTCCACGCCCGAGAGCGGCAGCGTGAAGGGCACGTCCTCCATGTGTGCGTACGTCCCGCCGTCGCCGGAGGTGGCAAGCACGAAGGAGATCTCGCCGGAGATCGGTGCGCTCGGGCTCACGCTCACGCGGAACGAGTGCGTCGCGTTCGTGGAGCTCCCGCCCGCCTCGACATGACCGTAGTAGCCGAGGTCCTCGGTCACCATGGCGAAGCCGTCCGCCGTCGACAGGACGCCCTGGACCAGGTCGAGGGCGAGCGCGCCCGTGTTCTCGAGCGTGATGTCGATCCACGCAGTCTCACCGATCTCGAGGTTCCCGTTCCCGTTGCCGCCCGGAGCCCCGTCGTCGATCGCGGCGCTCAGGAAGCCAAGGTCGCCCGCCGCCACCGTGATCTCCGGGATCGCGATCCCCCAGATCGTTCGGCTCGCGTCGGCGGTGTCGAGCGAGAAGTAGACCGGGTGCCCGTTCGGACATGCGTCGTCGATCTCGAAGGTGAGCGGGTCTCCGTTGGGGCGGATCGCTCCGCTCAGGATCGTGCCGTAGTCCGCCGTGGCGTCGAGGAGGTCCACGTACTCGTCGTCGACCGCGAGCACGGCCGTGACGCCGAACGCCTCGTCGGGTCCGATGTTCTCGACGTCGACCGAGAGGTGGACCATCTCACCGGGACTCACTAGCCCGTCCCCGTTCCCCTCGATCCCGTCGTCGATCTCGTGCCCCGCGTAGATGAGGTACGCTCCCTCGGGGACGACGTCGACGCTCCCCTCGTGGGGATGGAGGTTGTGACCGGACACGGTGACCTCGAGCGTCTCGGAGAGAATCGGGCTGATGGAGAGCGTGAGCGTCCCGTCGGTGTTGGTGAATCCGTACTCGTAGACCTCATCCGTTCCGAGACCCTCCGACGACGACACGCACACGAGCGCCGCCCTGATCGGCTGCCCGCCGGTCGTGACCTCGACCGTGAAGTCACTCGGGTTCGCGGGGACCGTGGGCGAGTGGGACACTTCGAGTGCCGCCGGCACGGCCGTCCAGACGTCGAGCTCAGGATCACCCTGGCAGTTCCAGCCGTTGTACTCGGACTCGTGGTTGTAGATGATGTAGAGATTGTACTTCCCCTGTGTGAGAGCCGCCCCGGCGGTGGTGTTGCCGCTCGAGAAGAGGCCCGTCCAGATCCCCTGCGCCACGGCGCTTCGGATGTGCGCTCCGCTCGTGATGATGGCGCTCGTTCCAAGGAACGCGACGGAGCCCTTCGGTGCTCCGGCGGTCCCCGCTCGCATCCAGTTCTCACCCGGGTAGCCGTCGCTCGTGAAGTTCCCCGACGCGCACGTCCCCGCTATGACGACCGGGAGCTTGAACCCCGGGTTCGTCAGATTCGGGTTGCAGGCGAACGGCGACCACCAGTTGGAGACACCTTGGCCGCGGTACATCAGGAGCGCTCGCCCGTCGGTCACCGCTGAGTGAACCTGCGAGGCGCTGCCGCCATTCCTGCTGAACAGGGTGTCAATCTGAGCGAACCCAGCGTTCTGCATGTACCCATGCGCGAGCCAGGTGTCGCCGAAGTAGATGGCGTCGTCCTCGTCGTAGTCCTGCCGGACGATCAGACAGCCGCTCCGGAACCAGTCGAGGTCGGACATGTACGGAGTGTGCTCGTATCCCATCGTCTTTGCGACGAGAAGCTCGCACTGGGTGACGGTGTCGGCGGTGAGCCGCCCGATGTGGACGTCGACCAGGTAGTCGCCTCCCTCGAGCCGCGCGTAGTAGTTGTCGTTGTCCGAGGTCGGCACGTACTCCGAGTCGCCGACGATCAGGACGTACTCCGGCGGCACGTCCCAGCTGTCGTAGGCGTTCTGGAGGTAGCTCTTGATGGAGCTCGAACTCGACCCGATCACGGACAGCCGCGCGATCTCGACCTCCATGCCTCGCTTGTGCTTCCACTCCGCGAGAGGGAGGATGGTGTTGTAGTAGTTATCGTGGGTGATGATGATGTACCTGCCTCGCTGGTCGGTCTCGGAGCGAGGCCGCACGAAATCGTAGTTCGCGATGAGGTTCTCGTAGATCGTCTCGAAGCTCCTCGTCGGCTGCCCCGTTCTCGTCTTCACGTTCACGCTGCCGGGGGAGGAGTAGTCGAGCTCGACGAGGAGTCTCCTCGTCACTCTCACCTCGCCAGTGGTCGCGTCGTAGGAGAGCGGGTAGACGCGCAGCGGAACGACGCGGAAGTCCCTCATGATCGCCGGCGCGCCGACGCTGACTGCCGCCTTCGGGAAGAGCCCCGCTCTGGCGTACGCCTCGGCGTCGTACACGATCGCCTCGCCCGGGTCGCGGCAGACCGCCGAGAGCGGCGGAAGGTCGAGCCCCGCGATGATCTCGGAAGACTCCTCCAGTACCCTGAACGCCACCCCGGAAGTCGGCGGGACCGCGATCAGCGTTCCCCCGACCGCCAGCATCGGCTCTCCCGGCTCGCCGTAGGGGTAGGCCCCCGGCACGCTCAGAAGATCGTGCGATCGCCCTTCAACCGTGATGCGCTCGATCTCGACCGCCGGGATCTCGATCTCGACGACCGTCCTCTCGCTCGTCGACTCGAGAACGCGGAACTCGATCCCGGCTGTCTCGGTCAGCGCCGAGGCCTCTTCGATCGTCGGTGCTGCCCAGGCCGCCGCGGCCAGGACCGCGCACGCGAGCACGGCGAACAGAACCTCGCCGGGAGGTCTGAACGTACTGAGGGGCCTTCCACTCATCGGGCTCTCCTTCCCTCGGGTGGTTTCGCGGGTGTCGGTCTTTCTGTAGCCTCTGTCCGTCAATCCTCCCGATCACTTCAGGAGGATCATCTTCTTCATGTTCTCGTTCGGGCCGGCTTCG
>JALGVN010000056.1 GCA_025774645.1 bacterium | reverse complement strand
TCGAACCCGCCGAGTGCGATGGCGTCGCCGCCGTGCTGGAGCTGGAAGACCGGCCGCACGACGTTCGGGTCGATGAAATTGAAGTAGTAGATGACGAGGTAGTAGCCGGCCGACACACCGACGACGAGGTGCTCGGCGAACTTGTAGAACGGGTTGTCCTTGTACAGGAAGCTGTAGACGCAGAGCGTCAGGATTGCCCCGACAGTCGTCCAGATGTAGGTGAGCGCCATGTCCGCCTCCGCAGGGTCAGGTCACGAGGCACCGGGCTCGAAGCCCGACGGCCCGTCCCTAGGTCCCTTCCCCCGCCAGCTTCCTCTGTCTCCTCGTCACGAAGTACGCGAGGTTCCCGAGGATGATCAGGATGATGATGAGAATGTGGATCACCGACTGCGAGTCCATTCCCCGCACGCCGGAGCCGTGCTGTCCGATTAGCTCTTCGTACTCGGCCGCACCGCGCATCCCGCCGAGAAGCCCGACGAGCTGCCCCGAGTCGAGATACGGATAGAGATCCGTCGCCATGACCGCCGTCACGCCGCCCCCGACCCTCTGTCCGTAGGGCTGGTGCGCGTAGTAGACCCACGCCTCCGACGCCGACCACCCGGCCAGCGAGATGAGGAGAGGGATGTCGTCGTAGTTCCGAATCCCCTCCATCAGGGGGATCTCGGAGAGCGGTGTCCCGTAGGCGTCCTCGGGGAAGACGTTCGAGATGTTGACGCCGAGGCCCAGGATGACCGCGGACGTGCCGGGCTTGAATCCGAGGAAGACGAAGTCCTTGCCGTACTCGGCCCCCACCTCCTCCGCCGCCGCGAGTATCGCGCTCTCGGCCATTCCGTAGCCCGCGGGGTGGAGCGTCATCACGATGACCCGGACGCCGTTCCCGAACGCGTGGCGCAGGAGCGCCGTCGACATCGGCTCGAGCTCGGGAGACGTCGCCGGTGTGTAGTCGATCGAGAGGAGGAGCGGAGATCCTCCGCCCTCGAGTTCGTCGACCGCGTCGTAGAGGCGCTGCACCGGCGGCGTCACGACGACGGGCAGACCGAGCGGCAGGAAGAACGGGATCACCACCGCGATCGCGATCGCGAGGAATATCCACCGCCGGTCGATCAAGAGGAACTTCTCGAAGAACTCCGTCACCGATGCCATCGATGCCTCCGGGCGCGGCCTTCCGCGCCCCTCACGGAACCGCGGCTAGTCGCTGCCGCCCATCCACGCCCGCTCGATGCCGAGCATGATCTTGAGCGCGGTTGCCATCATGCCCAGGCCGACGCCGATCATTATGCCGCGCTTCGCGGCGAGGTTGGGCACCTCGAGGATCCACCGCGTGGCCTCGGGGATCTTGCCCGAGATCATGTCGCCGACCGGCACGCGGCCGAGCATCACGATCGCCGCCGCGACGAGCAGCAGCGTCGCCTCGAGCGTCCTCGCGCGGAACGCCCGGAAGGCGGCCGAGGCGACGTAGAACGCCAGGAGCGAGAACATCGTCGCCTCGATCGGAACCTGGACGCTCAGGAACATCCGGTTGAAAGGCGAGTTGGGCGCGTGGTGCGACGGGTGGAAGAACCCCAGACCCAGCATGAGGAAGAGCCCGACGAACATCACGATGCTGAACCCGCGGTCAGGAGCCCGATCCCTCACCTTGTGGTAGTGCACCCTGACGAGGCTCACCGTCCCGAGGAGGAACGCGAACGCGAGGAGCGTCTGCAGCCAGAGGAGCAGGCGCTCGTAGGCCGCCGCCACGTTGTGGTGCGGGATGAAGTACTGCACCGCCATGAAGAGGCCGGCGATGAAGCAGAGTGTCAGTGGTACCCTTCGGCGCATCCTGAATCCCTCGGGTCTTCGGCTCGCCCGCGCGGACGCGCGGACCTCCCCACGCGCGCTAGTGCGTGATGAAAAGCGGCGTCACGAAATCGTACGGAATCGCGCCCACCGCGACGAGCGTCGCCACGACGGTCGCGATGATGATGCCGACCGCGATCAGCATCTTGAGCGTGTCCTGCCCCTTGAGGCCGCCCAGGAGGACGGGCTCGCGCGACAGGTAGGCGCTCGCTGCGTAGAGCTCCTCGCCGATGAGCGTGTAGTCGCAGGACGTGATGAAGAACGGAAGCTGCGTCACAGCGTCGGTGCCGGCGATCTGGATCGAGCCGACGGAGGAGCCCGTCTCGGCGAGAACGAGCGACTCGGCGTAGAACATGCCCATGTAGAGGATCGTCGCGGGGCGCTGCCGGACCATGATCCCGTTCACGCCCGCAACGTAGGCGAACTGGCTCCTCGTGAGATAGAAGACGTCGTCTTCGTTGTACGACTCCGGCCGCCCGACCTTGGCGTACGCCTCCTTGACGACCTCCTGCTCGACCGCCATGACGATCGGGTCGGCGCAGGGAACGATGAGCCGGGTGTTGTACTCCGCCGTCTTCTTCGCGACCTCGCCCAGGATGTTGATCGCGGCGATCGTCGCCACGTCCGAGACCGTCGAGAGGCCCGAGATGTAGAGGATCGGCTTGCCCATCTCGGTGGCGCGGCCGACGGCGTTGTCTACCTCGTCGAGACCCGGGAGACGCCTGATGAAGAGGTCCTTGCCGCGGCGGGCCGCGGCCACGAAGAAGACGATCGCCACGACGAAGATGATGGCGGCGATCATCACGTTGATGCGCTCGTGGTTGAACCACTGGGGAAGCGCCACGGCGGGATCCGACGTGGCCGAGAACGACTCGGCGCCCGCAGCGTCGGTGGCGGAGACGCGATAGTAGGTCGGTTCGTTCTCGGGAGCGGCGCCGTCGCGGTACTCGGCGTTCCCGGCCCACGCTCTGCCGGCGAAGACGAATCCCGTCTCCGGGTGGGCCGAGCGGTAGACGCGGTACGAGGTGACCATGCCGGCCTCGTCACCGTCGGAGAGCTCCCACGTGACGTTGATCGAGTTCCCGCGATCGTTCGGGGTGTCCGTGGCCGTCACCGCGGTGGGAGGTCCGAGAGGGGGAAGGCTGTCGGCGAAGGCGGCTTCGACCTCCTCCTGCGCGATCGCGGCGACCGGGCAAACGAACAGGGCCGCGACCGACACAACGCCGGCCACAAGCCCCATCACTGCACGCGCCTTGCTCGAGCGCCCTCTGTCACCCCTCATTCAGTTCCCCTTCGCCGCCCTCGAACAGAGGGGGCAAGAGCGCCCCCTTGAAGACAGTCCGGAAAGTAGAAGAAAAAGTTATCAGGCAGTTCCGGGCCTGTCAAGCCAAATGTACCTGCGGCCGCGGGCAACCCCCCAGACCGTGGATCCTCGCGGCCGACGGCCCGCGGCCCGCGACCGACTCCCGGTCTCCCTAGTGCTCGATCATCTCGACGTTGGCGCGGGGCAGGAGCGCCTCCGAGCCGTCCTCAAACCTGACCTCAAGCACCCGCACCATCGACTCCGACTCCATCTTCTGGAGCTCGTTCGGGAGCTGGGTGACCTCACCGAGCCTCCCGAAGTAGGGCTCGCGGATGACCCGGATCGAGCTTCCGATCTCGAGGCCGGTCGCCTCACCGGTCGTCTCTTCCTGGAGCTTGTCCCGCTCCTCGACGACCGGGATGACGATCTCGGGCCTGATGACGCCCGCCCGGATCTGCGTCGCCCCGTTGATCGACGCCTTCCTCCCCTCCCTCTTCTTGAGGAGGTCGAACGTCCCGTGGGCCATGGCGATCTCGCCGAACCCCTCGGTCAGGATGAGCGTGGTCGTGACGTCCTCGTGTCCGGTGATCGCGACCCCGAGGTCCTTCCCCAGGAGGCGCTTGAGATCCGGATCGTCGAATCCGCCGACGACGACGCCGGCCGCTCCGACCTTCATCGCCTTCTGGAGTCCGTCCCACGTGACGTGCGAGCCGCCGATGACGATCTGGCCCTTCATCGAATCGTCGAGCTTCGACGCGTCGAGGACCTCTCCCGCGTTGGCGACCGCCACCCTGACGTCCCCGGTCTTCTCGCCGCCCACTCCGAAGATGCCCTGGATGAACGTCCCGACCGTCTCGATCGCGACCCCTTCTCCCTCCATGACCTCGACCACCTGGCCGTCGACGTAGGCGTCGATCTGGATCGGGGTCGGAGGCTCGCGCAGGATGACCTGACCGGTCACCGTCGAGATGTTCTCGAGGGAGCCGTCACACGGCGAGGGGACGTTCGACTTGAAGAGCCCGAAGAACCCCTTCGTCGTGGCGATCGGCTCGCCCTTCTCGACCGCGTCGCCTTCCTTCTTGACCATGACGCCCGGCAGGTCCTCCGGCGGAAGGCCCAGTTTGCTCGCCACGTTCACGAGCTGGACGTTCCCCGGGAGGTGGGTTCTCGCGACGATGGTGTCCGAGGTCACCGCGTCGCCCTTTGCGACGAGGACCTCCCCCTTGATGGGGAGCCGGCGCACCTTCCTGAGCACCGTGAGCTCCGCGACTCTCAAACCTGGTGTGTATGCGTGTGCCATCGTTCTGCTCCTGGAATCGGTTCGTCTAGAGCGGGCGGCTCGCGCGGCCCGGCCATGCTACGCGGGGTAGGCGTCGAACGCCTTCGCCCACTTGTCGAGCTTCGAGACCCTCTGATGCTCGTCGGTCGGGAGCTCGAAAGGCCTTCCTCTCGTGTCGACGATGATACCGACGACACCGCCGCCGAGCGTGGCCTCGAGGACCTTGCCCTGACCCGCGCCCGCGTCGAAGCCGCGCGCCGGAGTGATCTTGACGCTGGCCGTCTCCCCCACGCTCAGGGGGTAGACCTTCATCTCGCCGAACGGGATGTCCTCGTCGATCGCCGTGCCGTCCGGGAACGTCGCCTCGAGCTTGACGCAGGGCTTCCCTTCCTGCGTCGTCCCGACCGGCGCCACGATCGTGCCGAGGTGGATCAGGCAGTCCTTCTCGAAGACCTCTCGTGCACCTCCGCGAGAACGCCGAGCTGCGGCATCATGAAGATCGAGTCGACCGCGAGCCTCGTGATCCCCTCCGGCAGGAAGCCGTCGATGAGCATCATCGCGGCCTGCTGCCTGCGCGGGGCGTGCGAGAGGACGCCGCCCGAGCCGACCAGGAGGTCGAGCTCCATCATATTGACGAGGGTCTCGCCCGAGGCCGACTGGCTGAACGCGTCGGAGATCGTCCGCTCCTGCTGGACGCCCTTGAGTCCCACGGCGAACGACTTGTGCTGCTCGAACGCGAGCCGGAGCGCTTCGCGCGCGATCGCCTGCTCGAGCTTGAGATCGTCGAGCGCCTGAGGAACGGTCGTGGGCCTGATCATCTTGTTCTTGATGCGGTTCCTGACTTCGAGCTCGGGGAGCTCGAACGGAACCCAGCGCATCACGTTCTCGATTCCCGCTTCCGCCAGCACGTTCGAGACCGAGTAGCTCATGCCGAGGTTGGCCGAGACCGTGCGGTTGAACGTGTCCTGGAAGACCGAGAAGACGTCGGTCGTGGCGCCGCCGATGTCGACGCCGACGACCTCGATGTCCTGCCGCTTCGCGATCGTCTCGATGATCGACCCCACGGCGGCCGGCGTCGGCATGATCGGGGCGTCGGTCCACCCCATGAGCTTGTTGTACCCCGGAGCCTGAGCCATCACGTGTTCCATGAAGAGGTCGTGGATCTTGTCCCTCGCGGGACCCAGGTTCTCCCTCTCGAGAACCGGGCGCAGGTTGTCGACCATGTCGAGAGCCGTCTTGTCGCCGAGGAGCTTCTCGACCTCGTCTCGCGCGTCGACGTTGCCGGCGTAGATGATCGGCAGGTTGTATCCGGTCCCCAGGCGGGGTTTCGGATCGGCCGCGGAGATGACCTGCCCGAGCTCGACCACGTGCGTGACCGTGCCGCCGTCGATCCCTCCCGAGAGGAGGATCATGTCGGGCCGCAGGTGGCGGATTCGCTCGATCTTCTCGTGCGCGAGCCTGCCGTCGTTCGACGCCAGCGCGTCCATCACGATCGCCCCCGCGCCCAGTGCCGCGCGCTCGGCGCTCTCGGCCGTCATGCTCATGACGACGCCGGCCACCATCATCTGGAGTCCGCCTCCGGCGCTCGAGGTCGAGAGGTAGAGATCGACGCCCCGCTCACCGTCGTTCGGGTGGATGATGGTCTCCCCGTCGAGGACCTCGTGACCCGAGAGCTCCTCCACCTCCCTGATCGCGTTCAGCACGCCCCGCGTCACGTCCTCGAACGGCGCTTCGACCGTCGTCGGGGCCTCGCCCCTCACGATCAGCCTGTACTCCCCATCGACAAGCTTGATCAGGATCGCCTTTGTCGTCGTGCTGCCGCAGTCGGTCGCGACGATGGCCCTGACCTTCCCGTTCTCACTCATCCGGAACCTTCCTTCAGTCTCTTCGCGGCGAGCTTCTCTTCCCTCCGCATCCTCTTCTCCTCACGCTCTGTCTTCCGTCTCTCTGCGTCCATCTCCTCTATCTTGCACAGGAGGTAGTCGATGTTCTCCCTGTCCTCGAGGATCTCGGCCACCTCGTCGTAGCTCTTGAAGCTGAAGATCGACTGGACGATCGGCTCGAAGAAGATGAGAGCCTGGTTGCCGAGGAAGGACAGAGGCTTCGATGACTCGAGGAACATGATCGCGGGAGCCGTCATCCTCCAGTCGACCACCTTCGCCGCGAAGCGATCCATCGCCTCACGGTGTTCCTCGCGCCTGCTCTCCGCCTTCTCGTGATCCTTCATCGCCCACATCGTCTTCCCTCTCGCCCGCCTGCCCCATCATCATCTCGACGAACGCCACCACTTCATCGCGGTTCCCGTGAAACTGGATCGAGAACCCGCGGAACTTCTCGAGCCGCGACCGCACGACGAACGGAGACAGGAGGAGTCCGCCCGGATCGACGTAGTAGCTCCGGAACTCCGTCCAGGACTTCTCCTTCTTCGACACCAGCCCCTTCGCCGCGACCTTCTCCCGCGTGAGCGTGAACGTCGCCGGCAGGAAGAAGCTCGCCACCTGTCCCCAGACGAGGAGCACCGCGACGACGGTGAAGAGGCCGGTGTGGAGGAGGCTCTGGAGCGTCCAGGCGACGAGCGCGATGAACCCGATCGCGAGGGCGGCCCGGCCCGGGTTCAGGAGCATCGGCCACGCCCGCCACGTCAAGCTCTCCGCCCGTTCGTCTCGCTCCCCGTTCGTCGTGACGCCTCCTAGTCGCAGTCCCGGGAGCAGACGTCGAGCTCCCGGGCCGCGCACGCCTCGTCCATGCGCCCCACCGGTGTCGAGGTCGGCGCCCCGGTCACGAGCGCAGGCGTATTCTCGCTCTCGCGCGCGATCGCGATCATCGCCTCTGCGAAACGATCGAGCGACTCCCGGCTCTCCGTCTCGGTCGGCTCGATCATGAGAGCCTCCTTGACGATGAGCGGGAAGTAGACCGTCGGCGCGTGCAGCCCGTAGTCGAGGAGCCTCTTCGCAACGTCGAGCGCGCGGACTCCGTGCTCCTCCTTCTGCCTCGTCGCCGACAGCACGAACTCGTGCTGGCAGTACCCCTTGTACGGCAGGTCGTAGTACGGCTCGAGGAGCGCCTGGAGGTAGTTCGCGTTCAGAACGGCGTTCTCGGCGACCCTCCTGAGTCCCTCCGGGCCGAGCGTGAGAATGTACGCGTAGGCCTTCACCATCACCAGGAAGTTGCCGTAGACAGCGTGGACCTTGCCGATCGACTTCGGCCGGTCGTAGTCCATGGAGTACTCGTAGCCCTGGGCTTTCGACTCGTCGCGCGACGCGAGCGGATACGGCAGGTACTTCGTGAGGTGTGCCTTCACACCGACCGGGCCCGACCCGGGACCTCCCCCGCCGTGCGGCGCCGCGAACGTCTTGTGCAGGTTGAAGTGCATGATGTCGAACCCGGCGTCGCCGGGCCGCACGATCCCGAGTGAAGCGTTCAGGTTCGCGCCGTCCAGGTAGGCCAGGGCGCCGGCGTCGTGGACGACGTCGAGGATCTCGCGGATCCGGGTCTCGAAGACGCCCAGCGTGTTCGGGTTCGTGATCATGACGGCCGCGGTGTCGCCGTCGACCCCGCGCCGGAGTTCGTCGACGTCGATGCGTCCGTCCGGGCCCGAGGCGACCTCCATCGTCCGGTACCCGGCCAGCGCGACGCTCGCGGGGTTCGTGCCGTGCGCCGAGTCCGGGACGATGACGATCTTCCTCTGGTCGCCGCGGTCGGCGTGATACGCCCGCGTCATCAGCATGCCGGTAAGCTCACCGGACGCGCCGGCGGGAGGCTGGAGGCTCACGGCGTCCATCCCGGAGATCTCCGCCAGGAACCTCCCCAGGTGGTACATCATCGCGATGGCGCCCTGCGCGTACTCGCCCTCGACCTCGGGGTGGACGCCCGCAAGACCCTCGAGTGTCGCGACGTCCTCGTTCACCCGCGGGTTGTACTTCATCGTGCACGACCCGAGCGGGTAGATGGCCCTGTCGATGTGGTGATTCCTCTCGGCGAGCCTCGCGAAGTGGCGCACGACCTCGGGCTCGGTGAGTTCCGGGAGGGCAGGCGGCTCGGCGCGCAGCTGGTCGGCGCCCCACTCGGCCGCGGGATCGATTCTGGGCACGTCGAGCGGCGGGAGGCGGTAGCCCCGCCTTCCCGGGGAGGACAGCTCGAAGACGGTGGGCTCGCGGTCAGAGACCTGAGGGCCCGCGTCCTGAGCTCGTCGCTTCTCCCTGTCGGTCGCCGTGTTCAGGATTGCCCCCCAGCCGAGAGGATCGCCTCGAGACCCGAGGCCAGCGAATCGATGTCGTCCCTCGTGTGCCGCTCAGAGATCGTCACGAGGAGGCAGTTCTCCATGTCCTCGTAGTAGCAGCTGCACTTCAGACCCGGCCAGATGCCGATCTTCGAGAGCTCGCGCTTGACCCACGACGCGTCCGCGGGGAGCTCGATCACGAACTCGCGGAAGAACGGCCGCGCGAACCTGAGCGAGACGCCGGGGACGGCGGCGAGAGCGTCGGCGGCGTAGCGGGCCTTCGACCCGAGCTGGAGCGCCAGCTCGTGGAAGCCCTCTTTCCCGAGGAGGGAGAGGTAGACCGTGGCGGCGAGCGCGACGAGGCCCTCGTTCGTGCAGATGTTCGATGTCGCCCTCTCGCGGCGGATGTGCTGTTCGCGCGTCTGCAGCGTCATCACGTACCCGCGCCGGCCGCTGCAGTCGACGGCTCCCCCGATGATGCGCCCCGGGAGCCTGCGCAGGTGCTTCTCCGTGGTCGCCATGAACCCGAGGAGCGGACCCCCGAACCCGACCGGCGATCCGAGGCACTGCCCCTCGCCGACCGCGATCTCGGCGCCGTACTCCCCGGGCGGCCTGAGAACGGCGAGCGACACGGGATCGACCGATGCGATCAGGAGCGTCTCCGACTCGCGCGCCAGACGCCCGATCTCGTCGACCGGCTCGAGGAGACCGAAGAAATTCGGGTGCTGGACGAGGACCGCCGCCGCGCCCGGGAGCCCTTCCCGCAGCGCCTCGAGATCGGTCGCGCCCCCGTCGCTCGGGAGCTCCACGATCTCGACGTCGCTCGAACCGAGGTAGGTCTTCGTGACCGCGCGGAGCGCGGGGTTCGTCGTCGCGGAGACGAGGATCTTCTTCCTCCGCCTGATGCCGGCCGCCATGAGACACGCCTCAGCCGCCGCCGAGGCGCCGTCGTACATCGACGCGTTCGCCGCCGGGAGACCGGTGAGCCTCGCGACGAGCGACTGGAACTCGTAGATCGACTGGAGCGTGCCCTGGCTGGCCTCGGCCTGGTACGGGGTGTAGGCCGTGAAGAACTGCGGCATGCCGGTGACGTGCCCGACGGCCGCGGGCGTGACGCAGTCGTAGACCCCACCGCCGAGGAACGAGATCACGCCCTCGCCCGTCCGGTTCATCGCCGCGAGCTTCCGCATGTGGCGGACGAGCTCGAGCTCGGCGAGCGGGCCGGGGATGTCGATGGCCTCGTCGATGCGGAGGTCGTTCGGGACGTCGGCGAAGAGCTCGTCGACCGAGGCGGCTCCGATCGCGGCGAGCATCTCCTCGCGGTCGCGGTCTGTGTTCGGAACGTAGGGCACCGGCTTGCTTCCCTATCCCTTCGTGTGAGCCTCGTACTGCTCCGACGTCATGAACCCCGACGTGTCGGCATCCGGCGCGAGCTTCATCTTCAGGATCCAGCCCTCGCCCTCGGCGTCCTTGTTGACGATGGCCGGGTCCGCGTCGAGCGCCGTGTTCACTTCGGTGACCTCGCCCGCGACCGGCGCGCACAGCTCGCTCACGCTCTTGACCGACTCGACGGTCGACAGGACGTCGCCCGGAGACAACTCGAGCCCGACGGCGGGCAGCTCGACGTAGACGATGTCACCGAGCTCGCCCTGCGCGTACTCGGTGAGGCCGAGCGTGGCCTCCTCCCCCTCGATCCTCAGCCACTCGTGTTCCTCGGTGTACTTGAGACCTTCGCTCATCCCGAACCTCGCTCTCCTCTGCCGGAGCAATCTCCCCGTACTTCCTGCCGTCTCTCGCGGGGCGACCCGTCGTCTCGGCTTCCCGCTGTCTCTCGCTACTTCTTGCGGCGCGCGCTTCCGCCGCGGTAGAAGGGTGGTCTCACCCTCTTCGCGGGAACGGTCCGTCCTCGCATCTCGATCCCGAGATCGCCGCCGGCCTGCACGCCCACGTATCCCAGCCCGATGCCCCTCTGAAGGCTCGGCGAGTACGTCCCGCTCGTCACGGCGCCGACCCCCTCGCCGCCGGACACCATGCGCTGTCCGGGTCTCGGAACGCCGCGCCCCTCGAGCACGAAGCCGACCAGGCGCTCGCTCGCGCCCTCCTCCTCGAGCGCGAGGATCGCCTCTCGACCGATGAAGTCACCCTTGTCCTTCTTCACGACCCAAGAGAGACCGGCCTCGACCGGTGTCCGGGTTGCGTCGATGTCCTGGCCGTAGAGATGGTAGCCCATCTCGAGCCGCAACGTGTCCCGCGCCCCGAGCCCGATCGGCTCGACCTCCCACTCGGATCCCGCCGTCAAGAGCGCGTCCCACACGAGCGGCGCCAGGTCGTTCACGCAGTAGATCTCGAATCCGTCCTCGCCGGTGTAGCCCGTTCGCGACACCAGCGTCTTCGTGCCGAGGACGTCGAGCCAGGCGGCGCGATAGTAACCGAGGGCAGAGAGGTCGGCCTCGACGACCCTCCCGAGGACGTCCTCCGACTTCGGGCCCTGGATCGCGACGAGCTGGGTGTGGTCCGAATGATCCTCCAGTGAGACGTCGCCCGAGACGTTCGACCGGATCCACTCCAGGTCCTTCTCACAGTTCGACGCGTTCACCACGAGCATGTAGCGCTCGGGCAGCCGATAAACGAGCACGTCGTCGACGATCCCGCCGTCCTCGTAGCACATGATCGAGTACTGGATGCGGCCTTCCTCGAGCGACGCCGCGCGGTTCGTGGTCAGCCGCTCGATCGCGGCGAGCGCGTCGGCCCCGCGGACGACCAGCTGCCCCATGTGCGAGACGTCGAAGATCCCCGCGGTCGACCTCACGCGGTCGTGCTCGGCGACGATGCCCCGGTAGTACATGGGCATCGCCCACCCAAAGAAGTCCACCATCTTCGCGCCGGCCTCGACGTGTCGCTCGTAGAGCGCAGTCTTCCGTTCCGCTGTGGCCGTCAGGACCACCGTCCTCTCCTGCTGATGCTCAGGTGCCCGCCCACAGGCACACCCTGACGACCGCCTCGGGACGTGCTCCTACGGATGCGCCCCCGAGAGGCGTCCGAAGATATCCACCGATACTAGGCCCGCGGGAACGAGCGGTCAAGGCGATTCTCCGGCGTTCCGGCCGCTCTGGCCCCCTTCCAGGAGGCGCGACTCACGCCCGCTCGTCTGTTCGTCCGAGCAGGTAGTACGCCCCCGTGCAGAGTATCTCTCTCGCCCCGATGAGCCACGGAGCCCCGAAACGAATCGCCGGCAGTCCGTAGCGGAGCTCGAACGAGGGGCGAAGGAGGTAGAGCGTCCGTGCCGCGATCCGCAAGCCGCTCCGAGCCGCCAGGCGCTCGAATCCGCCGATCGTCATGCGCGTCCGGGCGATGTGGCGAAGGCCGGGGTGCCAGTGAACGTACGGCACGTACCTCAGGCGCGAGCCCCGGAGTTCGGCCTGCTGGTGCCCGCCGAACGCCGAGAAGTACGGCGGGAAGGTCACGAACAGGCGTGCCCGCCCGCGCATCGAGCCCAGGACGTGCTGCATGAGCGTCGTCTTGTCCCAGATGTGTTCAATCACGTCGCGCAGAAGAACGAGGTCGAAGCTCCCGGCGAGAGACGACGCAACCTCCGGGTCGAGGATGTCCGCCTTCCGGAACTCGAGGTTCGGTGCGCTCCGCCAGTCGAAGTCGCCGACGTCGATGCCGACACACCGGTCGGAGCGCTCCGCGAACGCGGCCGTGGCGCCACCGTCGCCGCACCCGACGTCGAGCACCGCCGCCCCCCCGAGCTCCACGCCGTTGTCGTTCAGAAATGGAATGAGGAACCGGAGCGCAAGCTCGCGCTGGTAGTGCGCGTAGTACTCGCCCCAGGTGTCGAAGTCGCTCCGGTGGACCCTGCGACCTGTGCTCTCCTGCGGCTCCACCAACTGCCTCTCCGTTCGCACAGTCGAACTCGCTGTCAGGCTATGAGGCGCGGTTCAGGAATGCCCTGGTGTGTGACGGCCGACGCGCGCTGCCGCCCGCGTCAGGCCGAGTTGCGGGCGTGGTTCGCGAGGACCTTGCGGAGCACCCGTCCCGTGTAGGACGAGCGCGAGCGCGCCACCTCTTCCGGCGTGCCCGTGACGACGACCTTCCCGCCCTCGTCTCCCCCCTTGGGGCCGAGGTCGATGATGTGGTCGGCCGTCTTGATGACGTCCACGTTGTGCTCGATGACGAGGACCGTGTTCCCGCGATCGACGAGTCGACCGAGCACGTCCAGGAGCATCTTGACGTCTGCGAAGTGGAGACCGGTGGTCGGCTCGTCGAGGATGTAGAGCGTCCGGCCCGTGCCCGTCCGCGACAGCTCCGCCGACAGCTTCACGCGCTGCGCCTCGCCGCCCGAGAGCGTCGTGGCGGGCTGCCCGAGGTGCACGTAGCCGAGGCCTACGTCCCGGAGCGTGTCGAGCTTCCGCCTGATCATCGGGATGCTCGAGAAGAACTCGAGAGCCTCGTCGACCGTCATCTCCAGGACGTCGGCGATGCTCTTCCCCTTGTACAGGATCTCGAGCGTCTCGCGGTTGAAGCGCTTCCCGCCGCACGCCTCGCACGTGACGAAGACGTCCGGGAGGAAGTGCATCTCGATCTTGACCTGTCCCCCGCCCTGACACGCCTCGCAGCGCCCGCCCTTGACGTTGAAGCTGAACCGCCCCGGACGGTACCCCCGCGCGCGCGCCTCGGGGACCTTCGCGAAGAGCTGCCTGATGTGGACGAACGTGCCGGTGTAGGTGACGGGGTTCGACCTCGGCGTTCGCCCGATCGGCGACTGGCTGATGTTGATGACCTTGTCGAGATGCTCGATGCCCTCGATCCGGTCGAAGTGCCCCGGGATCTTCCTCGAGCGGTGGAACCACTCGGCGAGGGCGCGGTGGATGATGTCGGAGACGAGCGTGCTCTTCCCCGTCCCGGAGACACCCGTGACGCACGTGAGCATGCCGAACGGGACCTCGACGTCGATGTTCGCCAGGTTGTTCTCCCTCGCCCCGACGACGCGCAGCGCCCGGCCTTCCACGGCCTTGCGACGGCTCTTCGGGAGGTCGATCTTCTTCTTGCCGGAGAGGTACTGGCCCGTGATCGACTTCTTCTCCTTCACGAGGTCTTCGGGCGTGCAGCTGGCGACGACGTACCCTCCCTGCCTCCCCGCTCCCGGTCCCAGATCCACGACCCAGTCGGCCGCCCGGATGGTCTCCTCGTCGTGCTCGACCACGATCACGGTGTTCCCGATGTCCCTGAGCGCTGTGAGCGTGCGGAGGAGTTTCGCGTTGTCGTGCTGGTGGAGTCCGATCGACGGCTCGTCGAGGATGTAGAGGACTCCGACCAGGCGCGTGCCGATCTGGGTGGCGAGCCGGATGCGCTGCGCCTCTCCACCCGAGAGCGTGCCGGAAGACCTGTCGAGCGTCAGGTAGTCGAGACCGACGTTCGCGAGAAACCCGAGGCGCTCGCGGACCTCCTTCAGGATCTCGTCGGCGATCATCTTCCGCGTGCCCGTGAGCGCGAGCTCCTTGAAGAAGGCGACGCACTGCTTGACCGACATGGCGGTGACCTTGTCGATCGAGTGATCGGCGACCGTGACGGCGAGCGACTCGGGCCTGAGCCGCGCGCCCTTGCAGTCGGGACAGACGTCGACCGCCATGAACCCCTCGATCCACCGTCGGACGTTCTCCGACTTCGTCTCGCGATAGCGCCGCTCGAGGTTCGGGAGCGCGCCCTCGAACCCGCCGACGTACTCCCACCGTCCCTTCTCGAACTCGATCTTGTACTCGATCTTCTCGTCGCCGGAGCCGCGGAGGAGGACCTCCTGAACGTGCGCGTCAAGCTCCTTGAAGGCGGTCATGAGATCGAAGCCGTAGTATTGGGAGAGCGCGTCGAGCTTGTGGCGCGCCCAGCCGGTCGCGAGGTCGGGCCAGCAGGAGACGGCGCCCTCCCGGAGCGAGAGGTCGGGGTTCGGAACGACGAGCCCCGGATCGACGCGCATCTGCGTGCCGAGTCCGCCGCACGCCTGGCACGCTCCGTACGGGCTGTTGAACGAGAAGATCCGCGGGGCGATCTCGCCCAGGCCGACGCCGCAGTGGGGGCAGCTCGCCGTCGCGCTCATGAGGAGCTCCTCCTTCCCCGCAACGACCTGCACGAGACCGTCGGTGAGCTCGAGCGCCGTCTCCAACGAATCGACGAGCCTCTGCCGCGAGCTGTCCTTCAGAATGAGCCGGTCGACGATGACGTCGATCGCGTGCTTCTTGTTCTTCGCGAGACGGCCGACGTCGCCGATCTCCATCACCTCACCGTCGATCCTGACCCGCACGAATCCTCCGCGCTCGAGCCGTTTCAGCACGTCGCGGTGCTCGCCCTTCTTCCCCCGAACGACCGGCGCGACGACCTGAACGCGCGTCCCGTCGTCGTACGAGAGGACGATGTCGGCCATCTGATCGATCGTGAGCTGGGAGATCTCGCGTCCGCAGGTGTGACAGTGAGGAATCCCGACCCGCGCGAAGAGGAGCCGGAGGTAGTCGTAGATCTCGGTTGCGGTGCCTACGGTCGAGCGGGGGTTCCGCGCGGCCGTGCGCTGCTCGATCGAGATCGCCGGGGAGAGTCCCTCGATGAGCTCGACCCTCGGCTTCTGCATCTGCGAAAGGAACTGCCGGGCGTACGCCGAGAGCGACTCGACGTACCGCCGCTGGCCTTCCGCGTAGATGGTGTCGAAGGCGAGCGACGACTTCCCGGAGCCCGAGAGCCCGGTGATGACGACGAGCGAGTTCCGCGGGATCTCGAGGTCGAATCCCTTGAGGTTGTGCTCGCGAGCGCCGCGCACGACGATGTACTGGGGCTCCTGCGAGTTGTGTCGGGTCGACTTTCGGCGCGTTTTCTTCGGCGAAGACCCCGACGTTGCTCTTGACCGGCCGGTTTTGGGCATGTTATTGAGTCTACTACGACTGTCACCGACCAACAAGAATCAAAGCCCGCGGAGAATCCCATCATGAACACGCGCCGCCTGAGCTTGTCCGTCATCCTCGCGATCGCGATCGTCCTTCTCGTCGTCGCCATCCGCTGGCAACCCGCTCCGGAGGAGCAGGAACGCCGCACGTCCGGCCTCAACGTTCTCGTCATCGGGGTCGACGGGCTCGACTGGTACCTGGTCGCGAAATACGTGGAAGCGGGGAGGCTCCCGATGCTGGGACGGCTGATCCGGAGCGGGATCTCGGCCGAGATCGTGGCCGACAGGCCGGTGCTTCCGCACGTCGGCTGGACCCTCCTTGGGCGCGGGAGCCCGCTGAGCGACGCCGAGCTCGCCGTCTTCGCGGGAGCGGGTGACGGGAGGCTCTTCGGGACCGGACCCGCGCTCGCTGAGCACGTTGCGCGCGCCGGGGGATCTGTGCTCACCGTCGGGTGGCCCGGGACGTGGCCGGCCTCTCCGGACGCGGGACTCGTCATCGCGCCCTACTCTCCCACG